>CAZQLG010000165.1:0-6383 GCA_964594105.1 uncultured Desulfococcus sp.
TTGAAAATCCGGATAACATTTCCAAGCGCGTGCTTGAAAAAGGACTGGATGCCGGTACGGCTTTTGAGATTCTGTCCATTGATATTGCTGACGTGGATGTGGGAAAAAATATCGGTGCTGTGCTGGCAACCGACCGGGCGGAAGCTGATAAGATAATTGCTCAGGCAAAAGCCGAAGAACGCCGGGCAATGGCCTTTGCGGTTGAGCAGGAGATGAAGGCAAGAGTTCAGGAGATGCGGGCCAAGGTTGTTGAGGCAGAGGCAGAGGTGCCCCTGGCCATGGCAGACGCCTTCCGTCAGGGGAATATGGGGATAATGGATTATTTGAGAATGAGGAACATCCAGGCGGATACCCAGATGCGCGATACCATCGGCGGCCCGAAAGATAGTAAGGGGACGCCACCGCCGGAAAAGAAAGGCTAAGTAAAAACACCATCTAACATCCAATAACGGCGTTGCGGTCCTTCTCAAAATGCTCACATAGCGAGTTATGCTCCGCTTTTTCGGTGGCCCGCGCCTTGTTCTTGGATGCGATCTGGGATTTTTAACCATTTATTAAAAAAATTTTCCATGAAAGGATCATCATGGACTTTGGTGATATAATATTTTTCATTGTTTTTGTAGTTATTATTGTTTCCAATATTATGAAAGCCATGAAGAAAGCCGGTAAACAGACATCCGGAAATAAAAAATCCGAGACGCAATCTGCGGCGCCACCTGCAAAAAAGACCGGGTGGAAAAAGGTTCTTGAGCAAATGCTGGAAGAAGCCAGAAAGCAGATGGAAAATGCTACAGAACCAGAGCCAACAGATAGGTCTGTTAAGCATCCCACTGGGTGGGAAGATATTGTTTTTAAAAAAGATCCCGCGAAACGGAAGCCGGAAAAAATATCAGAAACGGTAAAAGCTTCCCGTCCGCCGGTCATTGATGATGATCACATTCGGGAAAACGCAACGTTTTGGCCGGAATGCATGCGTTGCAATGATCCCATGAAAGCGATAGTGGACTTGGGAACCGGAAAACAAGCCGGTCTGATTTACTGCGACAGCTGCGGTGAACAGCATAAATATCAAATTTTAAATGGGGAATTGAGATTAAAACAGGTGGAAATGGCCCGGAAAAAAGCTGTTATTGCGCCTGAAAGAAGCTATCGGAAAGTAGAGGAAAGACGCAGAGCCCAAGGAAAAATACCTGCGGTTGACATATTACCGGCCGGAAAAATTAAAATTCCTCGTCAAATGTCCCAGGCAGATCTCAGAACTGCGGTGGTCTGGTCTGAAATACTGGGTAAACCGCTTGGGTTGCGGGATATTGAAGGATAATCGGGAAAGGTTCATATTGCCTGTAAGAAAGCCAGAATAGAGACAACAAATAGAGCATCATTGTATTAATAAAACCACAAAAGCAAAAGAATATTGATTTTTTTTCTGCTTTTGTGGTTTTTTTTGTGATGATTGTTATATTATAAAAGATTTTGTTTTTAAGTATTCTTTTTTGGGGAGCATTTAAGAATTGATTGATAATCATAACCGCTTTAGAAAACAACACAGAATTTTTGTTACTGCTGTTGTCACATTATTGCTTATATGCAGCTTTAGCGATATCTCATCAGCTACGGCGAATACGTTTGCCCCGTATATTTATAGTACATATGACATTGATCTGCTCGCATATGACGAAAGACAACCTGAAAAGCTAAAACTGGATGCATTAAAAAAACACTTTCGGGAAAGGATTATGACTTTTCCGCTGTTTGGTATCAGTTTGATACCAAATGGGTTTAATATTCTATCAATGCTGTCTCCTTTAATGTTTGAACGTGATCTGTGGCACCCGGAAAATATGTCGAAATCAGCCATTGTCAGTTCAAATTTGCCGGTGAGTATTCCAGCGGTGGATAACGCTCCTTGTTTTCAGTCAGTTAGTCTTTCAAATACGGCAAATTTGTCTGAACGCATTTGTTTTACCGGGACGGTAACAGACGATTTGAGACTTAAAAACGTCAAGGTCATGGTGCAAACGCCCACCGGTTCCAATTTTGAAGTTCTGAATACGCCGATTTCCGGATGTAGCATAGATCTTTCAACGTTCTGTATGGAAGGGATTGATGACTTGCATACGGTTAATAAAGGGGAGTATAAAGTCGTTCTGGCCGTAAAAGATATCGCCAATCAGGTTGTTTCCAAAACCTTTTTTATATCCGCACCGTCATGCTTTGGATGTCAACAGGATATGCACGGTGGACAGTGTGTTAATTTTGTGAGGGTCTTTTTTGGCGATCGGCATGATTTAATGCCGGGACTCTGTATCTATGGGGATTGTGGTGCGTATCATGCATGGGAAGAATGGGATTTGGGGTTTGGAAAAGGCCGCACGCCGGCAAAAAAATCGATCCTTGTTCTGGATAAGGGGCGGTTATTGTTCGGGCATGTGGCGGTAGTGAAAGACCTGCAACGGAACACTGACAATACGTATACGCTAACGGTTGATGAGTCAAACTGGGATCGGGATGAATTGATTGATTGTGGTGTTCATTATACTTATTTTCCGAAAACATCCAGGGCTATCAGAGAAGGCAGCAGAAAGGTTTATGATGTTGCCGGTTTTATTTATGGTGAGAATTAGACATCCGTTCTCATCGGATTTGGTTTTTTAAAACAATAATCAATTTCGGGGTTAATAGCTGTTGGTTGGCAAAAGACAGAAGTCATTTTATAAAATACCGCTGGATTTTCCGGTTGTCGTATTTTTATTTTTAACTTTCATGGTTAGTTTTTCAGGCGTTGCATCCGCTTCAGAGAAAATAATTAAGCGCGATATTAATAATGATGGCGTTATTGATCAGGTCGCTTCTATTGATACCGATGGAAATGTGAAACGGCTGGAAACAGACAGTGATGCAGACGGCCATATGGATTCGGTTCAATATTACAAAAACGGCATCCTGGTCCGGGCGGAAAGAGATACCAATGGGGATAAAACAATGGACACCCGGAATTTTTTTGATCATAGCTGCCGTGTTTCCCAGGAAAAAACAGACCCAAAAGGAAATGTGATTTATGTGATTTTTTTTGATAAAAACGAGAAAATTTCAGAAATTAAAAAAGATACAAATAAAGACGGATCATTTGATCAGCATTTTTTTTACACCGCAGGCACTCTGACATTTTCCACCCGTGATGAAACCGGAGACGACACCGTTAATGTCTGGAAAAAATATCAAAACAATCAGGTAGTATATAAAAAGACAGATAAAAACGGGGATGGAAAGCCGGAAGAAGAAGTTTTTTATAATTTAAAACAGGAACCTGAAAAATCCTGCCATGATCTGGATGCGGACGGTTATCTTGAAACCTGTCGGGAATACCGTGGGGGGCAGCGGGTGGTGGAGAAAAAGGATTTAAACCAGGACACGGTGTTTGATTTGACGATTGAATATCAGACCAATCAGGCGGTTGTTGAAACGCAGGATGTTAATTTTGATGGAACCATTGACATTGAAACCCGTTATGAAAATGGGAAAAGAGTTCAATATAAGAAGGATACGGATGATGACGGCATCATGGACCGCACCGTTTTTTTTAATAATGATGAAAAGCCGTTAAAAATCGTTTTGGATACAAACGCAGACGGCGCTCCGGACCAGTGGCAGGGGTATTCCAATGAGTCGCTTAAATGGTTTGAAAGTGACAGGAACCACGACGGCCAACCGGATCTGAAAATATTTTATAACAACGGTGAGAAGCAGCGGCTGGTTAAAGATGATAATTTTAACGAATTTTTTGAAATTACCCAAAAATTTGACCTTGACGGCTGGGACGTTGTTATCGAACTTGATTCAGATGAAAATAAGATGGTTGATTTAATTTTTTTCCATACCGGACAAGGTCTGGCAAGAAAAGATATGGATGAAAACGGTGACGGTCGCATTGATTTTCGTGAATATTATGATCACAATGGGAAATTGATCAAAAGTGAAGAAGCCGTCGATGGTGCCGGCTGTTTAAACATGGTTTGGTATTATGATGAATCCCAGGTACCGGTTCGTGCTGAAAAAGATACGGATGCCGACGGCCGAACGGATATTTGGTATTTTTATTTGGACAACCATCTGATCAAAGTCCATGAGGACACTAACCATGATGGAAAGCCCGATGTGTGGGAAGACTTTGACGCGTCAGAAGAGATGATCCGCCGGTCAAAGGATTTAAATTTTGATGGTGTGCCTGATTTGAAAGAAGATTTTACAACAACGGATACCGTTTCCGGGCCGAACATTAATGATTAACTACGATTAAATAAAGACGAAACACAATGACAACGAAAAAAGTTCACCAATCATATAAAATTGGCAAGGCGCACAAATCTTTAATTAATGAGGCGTATTTTTGGTACGTTGAATTGATTAAGGGTGCAGTGCAACACAGAAATTGAGCTTTTTGCGGTGTCCTTCCATAACAATAACCGGAGGTTGAAACTATGCTGGAATTTCTGGCAAAGGGCGGTGTACTCGTCGTCCCGATTTTTTTATGTTCAGTGTTGGCCCTGGCCATTTTTGTTGAACGAATGATCCGCTTTTCTTTGATGCGGAGCCGGGGCGCGGGGCTGGCGGATAAAATAATCCGTCTGCTGAGAACCGGGGATGCAAAGGCGGCTGGCGAAAAAGCAATCAACAGCAATTCTCCCATGGGCCGTGTACTGGCCCAGGCCATTCGGTTCAGGGATCGGGACCGGGAGACACTGGAGACGGTCATCGTACATGCCACGGATGAAGAAGTACGGGGGCTTTCATCGTATCTCCAGGCACTTGCAACAATCGGCAATATTGCCCCGTTGCTGGGACTGTTTGGGACGGTTCTGGGGATGATCAAAGCGTTTATGGTTATTCAGCAAATGGGTGGTAAGGTGAATGCGGCAGTGCTGGCCGGGGGGATATGGGAAGCCATGCTGACAACTGCTCTCGGGCTTGCGGTGGCGCTGCCAACCATGGTGGCGTACAGTTATCTGGTGGCACGGGTGGATAAATATGAGGCCCGGCTGAACGACGGAGCGGTTAGGTTTATCACCGAGTTGGACCATAAATAGTGCAATCGCTATTGCAGTAACTCAGCCAAAAGGAACTTTTAACATATGCTGGTTCATCGAAAAAAAAGGGCCCGGTATCAGATTCAGGCGCCTTTGACGTCATTAATTGATATTGTATTTATGCTGCTCATTTATTTTTTGCTGACCACCAATTTTATGGTGGAGCAGGGTATTGACGTAAATCTGCCGGATGCAAAGGCGTCTGCCCCGCAGACCCATCAGGAAATAACTGTATATGTTGATCATGCCGGAATGGTATATTTGGGCAAACAGCCGATTGCGTTCAATGATTTGTTTGACCGACTACAGGAACGGATCCGGGAAAATCCGGAACAGCTGGTGGTTATTAAGGCCGATAGAACGATCATATTAGACCGGGCGGTCCAGGTGATGGATATTGCCAAGGCGGCCGGGGCCCAAAAGCTATTCCTTGCCACGGAAAAAATCAATTAATCCTTTTCTGGTTCGCGCATTTTCTGCGTTATAAAGTGCTCGCAGTATAAAAAATACGGCGTCGCACTTTATGCCTTGAAAATTTACGAACCAGAAAAGGATGAGATTTTAACAGCAGCGTATTAAAATATTATTGAGGAAATCCTTGATAAACGGGAACCTACATAAAGAAAAACCGAACTGGTTATTGTATGGTTTGATTGCCGTATCCATCGTGATTCATGCGGCTTTTTTTCTTGAGGCCTCGGGTCTGTTTAGTTTTAAAAAAATATCGTATCTTGAGATCGGTGTTCGGAAATACGTTAAACCGAAAACCCGGCAGATTCCTCATCCTCGGGTGCGCCCGGCAACGGATATGCGCAAGACCAATCCATCGCATGTGTTACCGGATTTAACAATGCCGGTTTTCGAACCCATGCCGGAGTCAATTGAAAATTTTGATTTTAACGAATCTGTTCCGGAGTCCATATCCCTTTCCGAAGAACTCCCCGAAGTAGTTGATACGGAAGTTGTCGCGTTTTCTTTGCCGGCGGTTGAAGAGACCGGGGGGTTTGGGTCTCGGATGGATTATCTGGATATGGTTCGGCTCAAAATTGAAAGTTATAAACAATATCCGCCATTTTCCCGGCAGAGAAATATGGAAGGGCTGGTGACAGTTGAGTTTATGATCGGTGTGGATGGGCTTATTTCCGGTTTGATTGTGGTCAGAAGCTCGGGATTCGCCTCGTTGGATAATGCGGCAATTTTAGCGGTCAATAATGCGGCACCGTTTTCACAGCCGCCGGAGAAATATTTTAAGCAACAGGTGCGGGTGAAGGTGCCTATCGCATTTGAACTAATTAGATA
>CAZQLG010000166.1:0-6355 GCA_964594105.1 uncultured Desulfococcus sp.
GTTGCCGTGGCCATCACCACGGTCATTTCCTGGGCGATTGGGTTTCAGCAGGATAGTTTCGTGGATTTAAAAGCAATCAAAGCACCGCAGGTCCATGAAATGGTTGCCGGATTCAACCAGACCGTTGCCGATATCAATACGGCCACGGAAGAGCGCACGCGCTATATGAAAGTGCTGGATGAAGGCAAATCCAGTCACAATGAAATCGCCGTGCTGGACACCCAGCATTCCATCAATGTAATAAACTTTAAAATTAATCAGCTAAAGGAAGAAGCCCATACATATCGTAAAGGCCTTCGTGATATGATGTTTTACGCGGATGGAACCGATTCCCAACAGGTATTCCGCGTAAAAGATGATCCGGCATTCAAAGACCTGCAAGATGATAGCATATGGCGCATCAAGATTGGCAACAAAGCATTAGATACAAAAAACCTGCTCATGGCCGGCGGGGGTGCTGTGGTCGGAGGAATTCCAAAGGGTCTGCCCTCTTTTACAATGCCTGAAATCAATTTAAAGGTCATGCTGCAGCTATTCCCGTATGCCGCCATCATCTCTTTGCTGGGATTCATGGAGGCCATCTCCATTGCCAAGGCCATGGCCGCCAAAACCGGTCAGCGCCTTGATCCCAACCAGGAACTCATCGGGCAGGGCCTGGCCAATATGCTGGGTTCGATGACCAAAAGCTATCCCACGTCCGGTTCTTTTTCACGATCTGCTGTCAACCTCCAGGCCGGGGCGATGACCGGGCTGTCCAGTGCGTTTACGTCTCTGGCGGTGGTCATTGTACTGCTCTTTTTCACGCCATTGCTTTACCACCTGCCCCAGGCGGTTCTGGCCGCAGTTATCATGATGGCGGTTATTGGCCTGATCAATGTCAGCGGCTTTATCCATGCCTGGAAAGTCCAGTGGTATGATGGGGCCATATCCATTATTTCATTTTTGTGCACGCTGGTTTTTGCGCCTCATCTGGACCGGGGGATTATGGTCGGCGTAGCGCTTTCTTTAATGGTCTTTTTGTATAAAAGCATGCGCCCCACCGTCACGTCTCTTTCCCGGGGTAAAGATGATGCCCTTCGGGGAGCAATGATGCATGGACTTCAGAAATGCAAATATATCGACATGGTACGTTTTGATGGCCCGCTCTTTTTTGCCAATGCCAGTTACCTGGAAGACAAAATCAGTGAGCGGATGCTGAACAGAAAAGAGCTGAAACATATTATCATTGTATCCAATGCGATCAATGACATTGATGCATCCGGCGAGGAAGTCCTGTCCCTGCTGATCGAAAACGTCCGCAGTGCCGGTGTTGAAATTTCCTTTTCCGGGGTTAATGAATCCGTAATGAAAGTGTTTGAACGTACACATCTCATGGCAATGATCCGGCCGGAAAACATTTATCCGACAATGGAAAAAGCCATTTGTGCGGTCCACGATCACGCCCATGAAAACGGCAATGAAGTGAACTGCCCGTTGACAACGGTCTGCCATATTTCATAGAATATATAAACATTAATAAAAAGGAATATATAGATGTCAATTATCACTTTTTTCAGCGGATCTTTTTGTAGCGAAGGGGCTGTTTTAGACGAATTAGTGAAGAAAACTGGATACCCGGTGATTGATGATCGCATGATCGTGGCTGAAGCCAGCCGTACATCCGGTCTTTCGCAAAAGAAAATCCAGGGTGCTTTTTCAGCCAAAACATCTCTTTTTAACCAGTTCACCCACGAGAAAGAACGTTCCATCGCTTACCTGAGACTGGCGCTGGCAGGAATGCTGGATGCAGACGATCTGATCGTTTCCGGCGCAGTCAGCTTACTGACTCCGAAAAACATCAGCCATGTACTCCGGGTATGTTTAATTGCGGACATGAAATCACGAATCGCAACCGCGCAAAACCAGGAACAAATTTCAGAAAAAGATGCGGCTGCCCTGATTCGAAAAAACGATGAGAACATAGCTGCCTGGGTCAAAACAATACTGGGAACGGATGATCCGTGGGCGGCATCCGCCTATGACATCATGATTCCTACGGACAAAACAGACGCAAAAGAATCGGTTCAACTGATTGCCCAGCATGCGGCATCCGATGTTGTCCGGACAACAGATGCGTCAAAACAGGCCATAACGGACTTTCATTTGGCCGCAAAAGCCGGCGAAGCCTTGGCCAATGCCGGGCATAATGTTTCTACGGCTGCCACAAAGGGTACCATCACCATCACCATCAACAAAAATGTATTAATGCTCGCCCGATTGGAAGAAGAGCTGAAGCAAATCGTGGAAAAGATCCCCGGTGTAAAAGGCGTTGAAACCAATGTAGGCGAAAAATTTTATCAGACAGACATATACAGAAAATACGATTTTCAAATGCCTTCCAAGATTCTTCTGGTGGATGATGAGCGTGAATTCGTTCAAACCCTGTCCGAACGCCTGATTATGCGGGATATGGGTTCGGTTGTGGCCTATGACGGTGAATCCGCTTTGAGCATGGTGGATGATGAAGAACCCGAAGTGATGATTCTGGATTTAAAAATGCCGGGTATCGACGGCATTGAAGTACTGCGCAAAGTCAAGACAAGCCGCCCGGATATCGAGGTCATCATCCTGACCGGACATGGATCTGAAGCGGACCGGGAGGTCTGCATGGGACTGGGCGCTTTTGCCTATCTGCATAAACCGGTGGATATTGATTTGCTGAGCACAACCTTAAAGCAGGCCAATGAAAAAGTTCAGAAACAAAAAAAATGATGGCGTCGTAAAAAACCATGGAACGAAACTGCGTGTCGCTGTATCAAAGAATAACTTCTATCGTAGGCCGGGTTTCTTACCCGGCGATTGTCATGGCATTTTAATTTGTCGGGAAAGAATCCCGACCTACGATTTCGCCAATCATTATGAAGTTATTGGGAAGTCAAATTAATATATTTAAGTTTATAAAAGCAATTTTTTTGAGCTGAAACCATATGGAAAAACTGTGGAAACTTTTTAAACCCAATTTTTTATGGGGCGGGAACCAGGGCAAAGGCCCGCTATACCGGCACATGTTCAATTACAGCCGGTTATGGCGTTCGGCGGTGATGCTGACAGCGCTTTCAGCCATTCTGCCGCTGCTGGCCATCTCATGGTTTGACTACAATGTGACCTTAAAAGCGGTAGAATCCGAGACCCTGTCGCGGACGTCGCGGACGGTTTCAAATACGAAAAGAACCATATCCGCATTTCTGGCAGAACGAAAATCTGCGCTGGATTTTATTGTTCATGATAACCGTTACGAAGACCTGATTAATCCGGTTCGCCTTGAAATCATTCTGGAAAACCTTAGAAAATCGTTTGGCAGCATCAGCGATATCGGCGTCATTGATGCCAGCGGCCAGCAGATTGCCTACATCGGTCCCTACCCGCTTGAAGGCAAAAACTACAGTGACCAGGACTGGTTTAAGGAAGTCGTGGGAAAAGGGATTTTTGTCAGTGATGTTTTTTTAGGCTTCCGCAATGATCCCCATCTGATCATTGCCATCAGCTATGAATTACCGGATGGCAGTTTTTATATTCTGCGGACCTCTATTGATACAGACCGCTTAAATGATCAGCTATTGACCCTTGAACTGGGCGCTCAGGGCAATGCCTTTATTATCAATACCGAAGGCGTGCTGCAGACCCAGGCACGCTATCATGAAAAAGTATTTGAAAAAATCGCCATTCCTGTCCCCGAATACTCGCCTAAAACAGAAGCATTTGAATACCAGGACCCCTATGAAGGCGCTTATATACTTGGATACGCCTACATTCCGGACACGCCGTTTATTTTGATGATCGTCAAAAATAAAAAAGAAATCATGAAGTCCTGGAACAAGACACGTTTCGAAATTTTAATTTTTTTATCCATCGGCATCTTCGTTGTCTTGTTTGGGGTCATCGGGTTTGCAACATTTTTTGTAAACAATATCTATATTGCCGACCAGCGGCGGATTAAAACCCTGCACCAGGTGGAATATTCCAATAAATTAGCATCCATCGGGCGACTGGCAGCCGGCGTTGCCCATGAAATCAATAACCCGCTGGCCATCATCAATGAAAAGTCCGGCCTGATCAAAGATATTTTCCAACTCAGCGAGACTTACTCAAAAGATGAAAAGCTCATCGGCTTAGTTGATTCGATTCATGCTTCCGTGGCCCGATGCGGGGCGATCACCAAACAGCTTTTAAGTTTTGCCCGGCACATGGATTTTTCTTTTCAGCCGGTGGACCTGGAAAAGATCATCAGGGAAGTCATTGGTTTTCTAGGAAGAGAAGCAGAGTACCGCAATATTAAAATATCCGTTAATGTGTCTGATGATATTCCTCAGTTTGAGAGTGACCGGGGAAAACTGCAGCAGGTTTTTCTCAACCTGCTCAACAACGCTTTTGCTGCACTTTCTGACGGTGGGACTATCAATATTTCGGCTATTCTGATGAGAAATGAACGTATCCGGATCACGGTGGAAGATAATGGCTGCGGGATTCCGGAGAAAGATCTTAAAAAAATATTTGAACCTTTTTTCTCAACCCGCACCAAGGTCGGCGGTACCGGCCTGGGCCTTTCAATCACATACTCCCTGATCCAGGAAGTCGGCGGTACGGTTGACGTGAACAGCACGATTGATGTGGGTACCCGATTTATTATGATACTGCCGTTGAATGCCAAAAGTATAAAGGAGAAAGACAATGCGATTACTCCTCGTTGATGATGAAAAAGAATTTGTATCAACTCTTGCTGAACGCCTTTCTTTAAGGGACATTGAAGCCGACTGGGTGACCAGTGCGAAAGAAGCGGAAAAAATTATCGAAAAAAAGCATTATGATCTGGTGCTTCTGGATGTGAAAATGCCGCAGGTTGGCGGCCGGGAATTAAAAAAAATTATCGAAAAAAAAATTCCCGGCATCAAAACAATTTACCTGACCGGTCATGGTTCAGAAGAAGACTACCAGGCCGGAAGCGCCGAAGCGGAATATTATCTAATGAAACCGATCAACATCAATGATCTGATCAAAAAGATCCATGATGCGCTGAAAAAATAAGGAGACCAAAGAATGTCCAACATGATTGATCCTTTAGGTGAAGCAGGTCTCCAGTTTTATTCCAAAGTATCTGCTTCCATCTCCCATGAGATAAAAAATTCACTGGCTGTTCTCAACGAAAGCGCCGGTTACCTTGAAGACGTCACCCTGATGGCCAAAAAAGGCATGGAAATAAATATGGAACGGCTCGAATCCCTGGCCGGCACCATGCTAAAACAGGTACAGCGCACCAACGGTATTGTGACAAACATGAACCGACTGGCCCACAGCCTGGATGACCCGGCCAGCCAGGTGGATTTAAACGCGCTGCTTGAACTGATGATCAGCCTTTCGGAACGTACGACAGTAACCCGGGGATTTAAAGTATCAGCGGCATTTTCCGATTCAGCCATAACAATTACCACTCACCCGTTTTTCCTGGAAAACCTGATCTGGCTGATTCTTGACTTTGCCATGAACATCACCGGCGATGAAAAGACCATTGCCATGGTGCCGACAAAAACAGAATCCGGGGCTGAAATCAATTTCACAGGACTTGACAAAATGACGGAAAACGCATTTAACGACTTTTTAACCCAACATGTCCGCCTAATCCTGGCTGCGTTGCATTGCACATTGCAACCGAATGAAAATATAGGTAAAATAACATTACACGTGCCAGGAAATATCACTCATCCAGTGCAGTAAATCAGAAAAATTTAAAAACAATACGAAAAACAAAAATAATAAGGAGGCCTATCATGACTGACAAAATCTTAATTGTAGACGACGAGCAGGATTTTCTTGATATTATCTCTGACCGCCTGACAGCTCGTGACATGAATGTCTCGACTGCCTCTTCTGCCAAAGATGCCATAAAACAAATTGAGGAAGATTCCTTTGACGCAGTGGTGCTTGACCTGATGATGCCGGAAATGGACGGGCTGGAAACCCTGAAGATCATGAAAGAGAAAAACCCGGACCTGCAGGTCATTTTACTGACCGGCCATGCTACGGTGGAAAAAGGAATTGAAGCAATGAAACTCGGCGCCATGGACCTGATTGAAAAGCCAGCCGACCTGGCAACTATTGTGGATCGGATCAAGCGCGCCAAAACGGAGAAAATCATTCTGGTGGAAAAAAAGAGTGAAAAACGCATCCGGGAGATTCTCACCCGAAAAGGCTGGTAAATATAAATGCGGCGATTCTTTAATCCATATTACAATTGAGATTCGCCGCTTTCTTAATGAGAAATTGGTTTAACGGCAGCCGACCCACACACGTTCTTTCACCCAATAGCCCTGCCCCGTCTCGA
>CAZQLG010000167.1:0-6351 GCA_964594105.1 uncultured Desulfococcus sp.
AATATTAACAAAATCAATAAACAGGTCCCTTTAAAGTAAGGCCTGAATCCTCAAATTCTTTAAGGGAAATCCGGTGTGATGTCAAGGTATATATACCTTTCATATACCTCTAAATCAATTATTTAACTCAATTTAACATATTATTGCCCACAGAAATTCGGACAGGCTTGCCCATTTTTTTTATTTCTGTTAAAAATATTTTAAATAATTCTTAAAATACGGGCCGGGAGGAATCATGTCATCCAAAAAAGGCGTTTCAACGGGAGCCAGTGCTCTCATGGGTATTGCCTGTTTTATTATTATTGTTGCTGGAATGCGATCGGCCGGAGATATTCTGGTACCTTTTTTTCTTTCCGTGTTCATCGCTATTATTTTTACGCCGCCGCTGTTATGGATGCAAAAAAAAAGCGTACCCAACGTCATCGCCATTATTTTTATTATCACCTCCATTATCGCCATTTTCTATCTCATTGCCAGGTTTGTCGGCACGTCAGTGAATGATTTCACAAATGCCCTGCCCGTTTACAGGGAATTGTTAGTTTCAAAATCAGCCAATCTGCAGCAATGGCTGGCCGGGTTCGGGATTAAATTAAGCGATGATATGCTGAAGAACTCACTTAATCCGGGAACCGCCATGCAGATGGCCGGCAAAACCCTTTCCGGTTTGAGCAGTGTGCTGACCAACGCATTTATGATTCTGCTCACCGTCATTTTTATTCTGCTGGAAGCCTCCAGCTTTCCGAAAAAAATCCGGGCGGGCCTGAAGGCACCGGAAAAATCTCTGGCCGGGTTCAGTAAATTTACTGAAAGCGTCAATCGTTACCTGGTATTAAAAACCATATTCAGCCTCATCACCGGCCTGTTCATCTGGGCATGGATGGCGATCCTCGGCGTGGATTATGCGCTGTTATGGGGACTGCTGGCTTTTCTCTTAAATTATGTCCCCAACATCGGTTCGATCATTGCCGCCGTCCCGGCGGTACTTCTTGCCCTGATCCAGTTGGGAACAATACACTGTCTGCTGACCGCCGCAGGTTTTGCAACAGTCAATATCGTCATCGGCAGCATTGTTGAGCCTAAATTCATGGGAGAAGGCCTGGGTCTTTCTACCCTGGTTGTTTTTCTGTCCCTGGTTTTCTGGGGATGGGTTTTGGGACCGGTCGGCATGCTGCTGTCCGTGCCATTAACCATGATCGTGAAAATTGCATTTGAAAGCAATGAAGAGACCTACTGGGTATCCGTGATGCTGGGTGGGGACCCCTCGGTGCGCAAACCGGCATAAATAAATGAAATCATATAAATTTATTCTTGGCTCCCAGTATTTTCTATACTTTGGGGTGCTGGGACTTTTTCTGCCATATTTTAATTTATACTGTTATCACCTTGGTTTCTCAGGGTTTGAAATCGGCGTCCTGTCATCTGTCCGAACATTGACAACCGCCCTTTTTCCCATGATCTGGGGGGCGCTGGCGGACAGGTTCCTTATCCGGCGGCCCATCTATATTTTCTGCAACTTTATCAGCACCGCCATATGGGCACTTTTTCTGCTGACGACCGACTTCTGGGCAATGCTGGCCATCACCGCCTTTTACGGATTTTTCTACGCGCCGATCATCGCTTTTCTGGAATCATTTTCCATGGACCTTCTGGCACAGAAAAAAACCCGTTACGGGCAATTGCGCGCCTGGGGGTCTTTGAGTTTTGTGCTGATTGTCATTATCGCCGGACACCTGATCGATACGCTTTCCACAGAAATTATACTGTTTCTGATTCTGGCGGGTTCCCTGATCCAATCACTGCTTTCCGTCAATATCCCACCGGTTAAACAGGTACGCCACTCATCTTTTTCCGCAAGCGCTAAAACGATGCTCAACCGGCGGGTCATCATTTTTTTGACCGGTGCATTTCTCATGCTGGTCAGCCACGGGACCTATTATGGTTTCTTTTCCATTCATCTTGAAAACCTCGGCTTTTCCGGATCTTTTATCGGCATGGCCTGGGCCCTTGCGTCTGTTGCTGAAATTGTTGTAATGATCAACTCCGAACGAATTTTAAAACGGTTTTCATATGAAAATATTCTGATTTTTTCTTTTATTGTTGCCGTTATCCGCTGGTCAATGCTCTACTATGCGACATCGGCTTTCCTGATTCTTTTTTCTCAGCTTCTCCACGCCGCGACATACGGCGCATTCCATTTGGCCAGCATCCTGTATATGGATAAACTGGCGCCAAAAGATGCCAAAACCCTGGGGCAGACAGTGAATAATGCCGTCACCTACGGCTTCGGGATTATGGCCGGATTTCTTTTTAACGGTTATTATTTTGAAATTGTGGGCGCACCGGTATTATTTATGATCAGCGCAATACTGGCTTTTTGCGGCGGACTTCTCCTGTTTATGAATAAAATCATGAAAGAAAACAGTTAACCCTTCTTAAATGCTTATAAAACCAATCCCAACAAAATAGTCGCCATCAAATGAAACCAAAAACAGGTTCTTTGATCACTTATTTTACTGCGGCAATCCCAAAACCATCTTGGAAACCATCTTCACCTTGTCCCACGTCCCTTTTTTATTTTTCATCAGGACGTCATTTAAGTCTTCAAAAGTTTTGGGCGGGATGGCCACCTGCTCCTTTTTAATCAGCGATATAGCGTCAAACTTACAAGAAGCTACACAATTACCGCACCCGATACATTTTTTGCTATTCAGCTTTATCTGCACGATTTTTTTATTTTTCTTTTTTACCGTGATGGCATCCACCTGACATTTCCGGGCACAAATCCCACACTTGGTGCATTTATCCATATCCAGGACGGCAAAATAATTGGCTGCCCAGAAATCCAGGGGCCGGGGGAGCTGTTTTTGGACATTGAGCATGCCACAGCAGCACCCACAGCAGGAACAGACAAATTCAATTTCCTGGGTATTTGAAGGCTGGAGAACCAGCCCCTGCCTGGTATTCTCCGCCAGCAGGTCAATGGCATCCTGCTTTGATATCTCCCGGCCCATATCATGTGCCAGAACGGCCGCCGCTGTTTCATTGGCCGCCAGACAGGTTTCCTTCCGGTCTGTCACTTTGCATTTTTCACCATGCATGCTTTTTTTCTTTCTGCAGATACATTCTATCACTGCAAAAGGCCCGGGGGAATCTTGGATCAGGGCTGATACTTGATCAAATGTACTGATCTGATGCTCCGGAGTAATACTTTCAGCAACGGGAATGGTTCGCATCTGGGGAACCGCAGTACTTAAAAAACTGATGCCAAACGAAGGGGAGGCCGTATATTTTTCAAAATCTTTGATAAAATCCGGGGTCAGGTTTTCAAGAAACCCTTCATACATCCCCACCACCAGCGGCATATTACAGTAAGAAAATTGACCATCCCGAGCTCGATACCCGATCCCGCCTTTTGACGCGATCAGATCCAAAATTTTCTTTAAATCCTCCTTTGAATACCCGGAAGATGCCTGTTTCTCATATATCGTTTCAAGAGACTGGAACCGATAATCCAAAGATGTGGCGACCCGGGCCTCTTTGGGGGTAAAAATATGTTTGAGAACTTTTATTTCAGCGCCGGATATGGTTTTGGGATAGCCTACTGGCTGCCGGTCCAGATGCACCTGAAGTTCGCGATACACGGTATCGTCTTTTGCCATTATGTCTCCTGCTGGTTTATTTTAAAAAATTTAAAATACTTCTATAAAAAAAAACAATGTATGCTCTCAAAAAGTCCCGGTGGGCCACATATTGTGATATTGCTTCTGGATTCCCGTGAAGGCGGGAATCCAGAAGCTTTTGTCCGGGCTGATTGAAAAATTACAAAGCAACGATTTAAACTACCTGAATGCTGTTAGTTGATCAATGCAAAGATTAAAACATGGCCAGACAATAATTATAGCGCAAAAAAATATATTGACTCATTAAGTCAACGGCGTTACCTTAACACTGTTGATAATATAAACAAGGAGACTTTCATGCCCCGCCCGAAAAGAAGTTCCGCTGAAATTGAAACCATTAAGGAACAGATTCTTAAACACGCTCTGGAACTGATGAACCATCACGGCTTTGATGGTTTTTCCATGCGAAAACTGGGCAGCCGGCTGGGAGTATCAGCAAAGACCATTTATAATTATTATCAGAACAAGGATGAACTCTATCTGGTCATTTTGACCCGGGGCTTTGAGCAACTATTTAACCGATTCAATAATGCTTATAATACACATCGCGATCCTATAAAACGCCTAAAAAACATGGGCTCCGAATATATGGCATTCGGCCTTGAACATTCAAATCTATACAATCTTATGTTCACCTGGCATGTGCCTAAATTTAAGGATTACGTGGGAACACCCATGGAACCGGTGGCCCAGTCTGAGCTGGAAACAGCACTAAAAATCGCAGATATTTTTATGCGGGCCATCATAGAAGCATCAGGCCAGACAGAAATGTCTGAAAATACGGCCCGGTTTCATATGATCTGGATGTGGAGTCAGATGCATGGTTTTGTTGCCGGAATCAACAACACTCTGCTGGATTATATGCATACAAATCCTTTAAGCCTGAAAAAAAGAATCATCAATCAAATATTTGATCAATTCGAATATCAGCTGAAAAATAAACGCTCCGGTGAGAAGGTTTATCCGATCCATCGTATAACGCCAGCCTCACCCAAATAATAACCCGCTTATCGACGATATAATAATGCAAAAAACACCATTGATTCTTGATTTAAAAGGCAATTCATTAGATGACGGTCCCGGCATCCGTACCGTTGTATTCTTTAAAGGATGCCCTCTCTCCTGTGTGTGGTGCCACAACCCGGAAAGCAAAAAGGCCACTCCTGAGATATCGTTTGAAAAATCAGAGTGTGTCGGGTGCAACACATGCATTGAGATATGCCCGGAGAATGCCCTGGACCGTAAAAATCCGTTTTTTATTGATCGAAGCAGGTGCACCCTTTGCGCGGCCTGTGTGGAGAATTGTCCGTCCGGTGCCCTGTCCATGGTTGGCCAAGCCATGAGCATTGAAGATATTGTCGCAATGGCGGTAAAGGACAAACCGTTTTACAAAAACTCCAACGGGGGCGTGACATTGTCCGGTGGGGAACCCACACTGCATATGGACTTTTTATCCGACCTGCTCAAACACCTGAAAGCAGAAGGTATCCATACGCTTGTCGAAACCTGCGGATTTTTTGAATTTGAACAGTTTGAAAAAAAAATTATGCCATATATTAATACTATTTATTATGATATAAAAATTTATGATCCTGATACCCACAAACAATTTTGCGGCGTTAGAAATGATCGAATCCTGAAAAACTTTAGCAAGTTAAACGCTATCTCAGCTGAAAACGGCTTTGAACTACTCCCCCGCACACCGCTCATACCGAATATTACTGCAACTGAAAAGAACCTGACCGAAATTGCAGATTTTTTAAATACCCAGGGAGTCCAACAGACCCGCCTGCTGGCCTACAACCCCTTGTGGCATGAAAAAAATGACAAAATCGGGAATCAAAATTCCTTTCAAAATAACAAAGAAATGACCACCTGGATACCGAAAGAACAACTCGAAACGTATCGCGCCATATTTACGGAGAAAGGCATTCACACCGGATAAATCAGGGAGGGGAAATATGCGCAAAAAAGCACTTGTTACGGGAGCTACCGGATTTATCGGCAGCCGGTTGTGCCGGGAGTTGAAAAAAGAAAACTGGGAAATTAAGGCGCTGGCATTGGTCGGTGAAAACTGCGACCATATTACAAATGATGTTTCCGAAATTGTCACCGGCGACATTACCCGCGCAGACACCCTGACCAATATCGGCAACGACGTGGATGTGGTGTTTCACCTGGCGGCCCGGGTCCTTGATTACGGATCTAAAAAACAGTTTTACGATCCCATTTATAACGGCACCCAAAACATGCTTCAAGCCTGTGCAAATAAATCGCAAAAATTCCTGTTTGTCAGCTCCATTGCCGCCTGCGGTCTCGGAAGACACCTTAAGGGCTTTACCGAGACGGATGTCCCGCAAAAATCCGGCATTCCATATAATGATGCGAAAAATGATGCGGAAAAACGGGTTCGGTCCTTTCAGGGACAATTTGCAAACGGATGCACCATCATCCGGCCGTCCAACGTAATCGGCCCGAAAAGCGCCTGGGTGGATGAATTGGGACGCCAGTTCCAGAAATCCGTTGTTCCCCTCATTGACAAGGGACAATACAGTGCCAGTCTGATTTATGTGGACAATCTGGTGGACGGTATTATCAAAGCCGGCACTTCGGATACGGCCTCCGGCCAGACATATCAGCTTCGAGACGACTGGGACGTGACCTGGAAACA
>CAZQLG010000168.1:0-6326 GCA_964594105.1 uncultured Desulfococcus sp.
TCGTCTGATGTTGATTCCGTCCAAAAGGATGTTATGCACGGTATAAGGAGGATACAGTGAATTTACAAAAAAACCATTACGAGATGAACCTCAACAAAAATGCAGCCAATTTTGTGCCGCTTTCCCCTGTTATTTTTATTGAAAGAACAAAGGATGTGTATCCTGATTACACCTCGGTGATATACGGGAATAGAACCTATACCTGGATCGAGACATACAACAGATGTTTGAAATTTGCCAGCGCCCTTGAAAGACACGGCATCGGTTTAGGGGATACAGTATCAATAATGGCGGCAAATACCCCTGAAATCTTTGAAGCACATTACTCGGTTCCGATGACCGGAGCGGTCCTCAACACCCTAAACACAAGGGTTGAAGCGGATACAATCGCCTATATTTTAGATCATGGAGACGCAAAGGTCTTTATCGTCGATACTCAATTTTCTCCTGTAGTCAAAAAAGCCCTGAATAAGTTTAAAAAAGAAATTCTGATAATTGATATTGAAGATCCCAATGCAAAAATGCAAAAAGGCGAAGGAGAACGTCTTGGGAAATACACTTATGAAGAATTTCTTGAGCAGGGTGATATAGACTACCAGTGGAAGAAGCCAGAGGATGAATGGCAGGCAATCACCCTGAACTATACCTCCGGGACAACAGGCAGACCCAAAGGTGTCGTGTACCACCATCGGGGGTCTTATTTAATGACCATGGGTAGCATAATCGCATGGAACATGCCCAATCATCTGAAATATCTTTACACTGTACCGATGTTCCATTGCAACGGATGGGGATACCCCTGGACGATTGCAGCTTTGGCGGGCACTGTTGTTTGTTGCAGATATATTGTCGCCAAAGATATCTATGATCTATTAGCAGATCATAAAATTACACATTTTGGTGGGGCGCCCATCGTTTTGAACTTGATCGCAAATGCATCTGATACCGAAAAGAGAAAAATAGATCATAAGATTTATGCAATGATGGCGGGGGCACCGCCCACAAGCGCTATTCTGGAAAAAATTGAGCACCTCGGTTTTGAAGTCATGCATGTTTACGGTTTGACCGAGACATACGGGCATGTACTTCAATGTGCATGGAACAAAGACTGGGACAAATTGTCCATTGAAAAAAAGGCCGATCTGAAATCCCGTCAGGGAGTGAGATACCCGATGGTGGAAGAAATTGATGTTTTAGACCCCCAGACGTTAGCGCCGGTAGACAGAGATGGCGAAACAATGGGTGAAATCATGATTCGCGGAAATACCGTCATGAAAGGTTATTACAAAAATAAGGAAGAAACCGAAAAAACTTTTGAGAATGGCTGGTTTCATTCCGGTGATTTGGCCGTTATACACGAGGACGGCTATATTCAGGTCAAGGATCGATCCAAGGATATCATTATTTCCGGGGGAGAAAATATCTCTTCGGTGGAAGTTGAAAATATTCTGGCCAGACACCCGGCGGTATCTCTGGTTGCGGTCGTTGCAAAACCGGACGAGAAGTGGGGAGAGACACCCTGTGCTTTCGTAGAATTAACGCCGGGCTATGAAGAGACCACGGAAGCCGATTTAATTGATTTTTTCAAGAAAAATATGGCTGGATTCAAGCGGCCCAAAAATATCATATTTTGTGAGTTACCCAAGACGTCAACCGGTAAAATACAAAAGTTTGAATTAAGAAAAAGGGCCAGGGATGTGTAATCCGTTTTGCACGCGATTCTGCTGATCGCTAAGGGCTCGAATTCCATGTTAAAATAATCTTTTAAGATTTTTTAAAATTTTACCCATGGTATTTGAAAATTACCGTTTAAGTGCTCCTTCAAACGCTGAACAATCCATTTTCCAACTAAAAATGATGATTAATGAAGCAGAATCAATCATTGCTCTTTCTCTCTTAGCTGGTGAATGGAATAATTTGGCATGTGCGGTATTCTTGTATTTTTCTGACAGCCACTGCTGTCAGTTCCCCCTGACATTGCATATCTAAATCATTTCTTGCGATTTTTGAAACCGGCGCAATGTTTTCTTTTATGTGTGGCAAATTATTTCAATTTTTAAACAGGAATTTGGTTGAGTTTGATACGGGTTTATAACTGGAACTTTTCAATATTTTTTGTTTTGCAGTAACCATAAGGAGATACCATGAAAAAAATTATTTTGTTTGTATTCAACGGGGACCCCATGTGTTTTATTCATGTGCTGCTAAATGCCATGGATATGAAGGCAAAAACATATGACGCAAAAATAATCATAGAGGGTTCGGCCGTTCAACTCATTCCCGAACTGGTTAAAGAGGGCCATCCCCTCAATAAATTATGGAAAAAGGTAAATGAGGCCGGCCTGGTTGAAGGCGTTTGCCGGGCCTGTTCTCACAAGTTGGGAACATTACAGGCAGCTCAGGACCAGGGACTGACACTCTTAGATGATATGTCCGGCCACCCATCCATTAGCGGATATCGGGAGCAGGGCTATGAAGTTATCACGTTTTAAACACCTGTCAAAAAACTCGGCGAGCCCGGGTCGGACCGAGCCATCAGCCCGATTTTTCAGGATAAATATTCCAATATAAACTGTTTTTTTGCCTTAAAGTGCTCATTTTGCCATCGAAATTGCTGTTGTAAGGGGCTTTGTTTTCTTTAAGCTGATAAACATCTCCTGCACTGACGACCTTTCTGCACGAATGTCCCCCATGACGTCCCCTACGCAAAATTCAGCACTCACAACTTTCATATAAAAATAATAGGGCCTTGATCATTGTTTGGACCACACTCCAAAAAAGGCTGAGGCCTGAATTCCGAATTCCGAAGGAATGAAGGTTTCCGGCCGAAACGATGATCAAGGCCTAAAATCAAAAACGTGTCAATGGCGCTTGTCTTGTCCTGAAGAACGCCGAAGGTTTATTTGAACCACCATCTTTCAGCGTTGTGTTGACCATCCGCTTCCATGTGGCCGGAGATGGCGCCGTGGCCGATCTTGTCGGACAGTGCCTCGACGATCTGGGCGAACATGGGAATGATCGTCCCGCCTTCATCTTTGCATATTTCCTGCATGTCCGCATACATCTGTGCCCGTTTTTTTTCGTCAAGCTCCGCCTTGGCATCTATCAGCAAGTTGGTGAATTTCTCATGATCCCAGTGCGCATCATTCCACGGCGCGCCGGATGCATACGCCGTGGAAAACATCATGTCTTCGGTGGGGCGTCCACTCCAGTAGCACATACAGAACTCTTTCTTTGTCCAGACGTTGCTCCAGTAGCCGTCACTGGGTTCCCGCACCACATTGATTTTAATACCTGCTTTTTTAGCATGCTCCTGAAACAGGATGGCGGCATCGTCCGCACCCGAAAAAGCAGCTTCGGCGCTGTGCAGGTTAAACCT
Organism: uncultured Desulfococcus sp.; assembly: GCA_964594105.1. Lineage (GTDB taxonomy): Bacteria > Desulfobacterota > Desulfobacteria > Desulfobacterales > Desulfosalsimonadaceae > SURF-3. Next base: position 3,380 of record CAZQLG010000168.1, read on the forward strand.
GTGGCCCCCCATGCCGGCTTTTTTCATGTAGTATCTGGCTTTGTCCGGATCGTACTGTCGTTGTTGAAGGTTTTTGGCATGATAGCGGTTGACCGGTGCAATGGGGTGATCGTTTCCAACTTCGCCGTAGCCTTTCAGGATTCGTTTCACCATATCATCGCGATCCACGGCGTACTTGAGACCCAGACGGACATTATTGTCGTCATACGGTTTCATTTTGGTGTGCATGGGCATGGTGTAGTGGAATGTAGCGGTCACTGCGCTGATTTCAATGCCTTTTGACCGTTTCAGGAGATGGACGGTTTTCCGCTCACAGCGGTCCATGAAGTGAATCTGCCCTGTCTTGACGGCGCTGGTCCTGGCATTGACATCGTTGATGGCAAGGGTTTCCACCTTGTCGAAATGAGCCCGACCCGCTTTCCAGTAGTTTGGGTTTCTTCTGGTGATGGCGGTGACACCCGGTTCCCATTTTTCAAGTATGTACCCACCTGTACCGATTCCTTTTTCGAATTCCATTCCCTTTGTGCCTGCCTTGAACACAGGCAGATGGTAATCACTCATGATAAATGGAAAGTCGGCAACGCCTGCGTCAAGCTCAAAAATCACCCGATGTTTACCATCGGCCCTGATGTCCGTGATCGGTTTCAGAAAAGGTTTGGCAGCAGACTTGGAGTCTTCTCCCCGATGGTGGTTCATGGTATAGATCACATCTTCTGCATCCAGAGACTTTCCGTCGTGAAACTCCACCCCCTTGCGCAGGTTGAAGATCCATTTTTTGGCATCCGGAGAGGATTCCCAGCTCTCGGCCAGTTCCGGCACGGGCTGAAAATTGTCGTCGATCTCAATCAGGCAGTTTCTCAGTTGAAATTCCACATTGATGTTCCAGCTGGATGTGTGGGTGGCTGGATCCAGTGTGTCGCTTGTGGAACCGCCGGTCTGAGCCTGTATAAAATGTCCGCCTTTTTTGGGCACGGACGCCGCTGCCCTGCGCGGCAGCAAGGCCGAGGATATCGCCACAGTCAACCCCAGGGCCGCCGCCTGGGATAAGAATTGTCTCCTGCTGATTTTGCCTTCTACAAGCAGTTTTTCCAGAAAATTTAATGCGCTCATTGGTTCCTCCTCTACTTTTTAGGGGTTACGTTCAATGCGAAATCAACTTGCCGGCTTTTTAAAAAGCCGCAATTTTGGGATGTTGATTACTTTTCCGATATCTGGTTTAAATTGATGATCCTGTCTCAATTTGTATGGAGCCATAAGATTCTGAATTAATATTAAATAATATACAATAGCATTGATGGAAAGTATAAAAATTTTTATTTAATTTAAAATCAATAGGTTATAGTGCCAAATATCTCGCCCGATATTTTCCGGGTGGGCCGTCCGGTAATGGTCTCCCAGCTCCGTTGGCGGTGGTATTCTATCACTGCGTTCAAGTAAGCCGCTACGCGGTAGATATATAGTGTCCATCCGGAGACATAAGTTACTGGTATAAATAAAAAAAATACATTTTATGGTAATTTTTTTTTTAAAGTGTAGTATATAGTGGATCCAACTGTCAAGACAGTTTTTTGCTCAATTTAAGCGTCAAATTCGGATGAATTTTTCAAGAAAATTTAATCCGGTTCTTAAATGCAGTTTCTGATTTACCACTAACACTAGCGGAGGTAAAAATCAGGTCCGAGAATGGGCTTTCAAATAGCCATGTCGGAGGAGTCGACTTTTGCCGGAGCGGGTTTGTTGGAACATCGCTTTTATTCGCAACGGAACTTATCAAATTCATAATTTTTTCTTGATGTATTCTTATCATCCCACCAACCTCAATTGATTTTCACCATAATATATTTCAGCTGGGGTTTGCCCATTATACCTCTGGTGAGGTCGTTCATGGTTGTAAAAATCGAAATATTTTTTCAGGGACTTGTGCAGCTGCTCAATGGATTGAAATTCGTTTACATAAATTTCTTCATACTTCACACTGCGCCACAACCGTTCGATGAAGATATTGTCCATAGCCCGGCCTTTCCCGTCCATACTGATTTTGATGTCCTTATTTTTCAAAACTTTTGTAAACTCGCAACTCGTATATTGGGGTCCTTGATCCGTGTTAAATATATAGGGTGTCCCATGACATCGCAGTGCCCTTTCCAGAGCGGACACACAAAATTCATTGTCCATGGTTATTGAAAGTTCCCAGGAAAGAACATAACGACTATGCCAGTTTTTCAACATCATCAAGGCATTCGATGGCCAACAACAAATTATCACCTAATTTTTGTTGTTCCTTCGAGTTATTCAGAAATTGCTTTAAAAATTGTTCCCGTTCTGAAAAAGATATGCTTTGCAGTTCAATTAAAAATTTTAACAGTTTTCTAATGAAGAGCTCTTCTTTGATGGTGATACCAAGATTAACGAAAGATTTTATTGTTCCAATAACCGGTAAGTCTTTTAGGAGGGCGTCACTTAGAATTGAATCTACGGCGATCTCGGCTGAGTCAATCGTAATTTGACCGAGTTCTTTTCCCGCAATCGTTTTAATTAGTGCTTTTCCCGTTGATTCATTCATCTTAAATACCAATACCCAACGCCGCTAATCAGCAGTGCGGCTTTTTGCGTCGGCTGAATTAGCATGGTTATACACAACGTTTAGAAATTGGGTGATCTTTGTTTAATTATAGTAGATCCCAAAAATTTTCATATAAATCTTCTAACACGGCCATCATACCGTATTCTTGCTTCTTCGGTTTTCTTACAAACTTTATCCCTTTGGATTTCATATCATTGTAGTCACGCCAAAAATCGTCACTATTTAGAAAGAAAAATACGCGGCCACTTGATTGATTACCGATAAATGGTTCTTGCCTCAACATTCAACATAATAGCCATATCATGTCAATTGTTGAGACCTGACCCTGCTATCTTTTGCGCCCGGTTATACCTTTCCCGATTG
>CAZQLG010000169.1:0-6325 GCA_964594105.1 uncultured Desulfococcus sp.
CTGATTGCCGGATCAACTAAAAGAGGGCTGTACACAATAAAACAACAGGGGCAACTATTTTGCTGTGTTGCGTATTTGCCCGTTATTTTTTCGGGGCATATAACTTGCCAGGACCTCCCCTAGTGCAGCCCATAAAAAATGGTGCAATGGGGTCGGTGCAATGGGGTCGGACCAGGTCACCTATTTGATAACAAAAAAATAGATGCTGAAACATGCCCCAAAAGTGGCTTAAACCTTTCTTTCTGATGCCGAAAAAGCGTTTCTAAGGACTATTTAATTTTCAAACCTGCCAAGTGAAAAACACTTTGCCTGCCCGGATATACTTTCCGTTGTCAAAAGCAAACCCTTGTAAAAAGAACAAAACAAATTAATTTTTTTTTGGGGGCGAATACTGTTTCAGCCGTCATTATTTTGTAATTGCACGCAGATTGTTTGTGTGGCATATAAATATATCTCTCTTAATATCAAGCAAACCCCGAAATTAATATAATTGATCCCAAAAATTAACCGCCAAGGAGATGCCATGCTTTTATTTAATCCCAAGCTTCATAATCGAAAATATACGGATGAAAAAACCCGTGACCTGATGCAGAAAACAATCGATTTTCTGGAAAATAAAGGACTGAAAAACCTTAAAAAAGACTGGCATGACAAAGTCTGGAACCATGATTTTGTTGAATTTATGAAAGAGAACCAGGTTTTTGCAACACTCATGACGCCGAAAGGATACGGGGCAGAAGATTCCCGCTGGGATACCTACCGGAATTCCGCGTTTGCCGAGATCACCGGATTTTATGGGATCACCTACTGGTACACATACCAGGTTTCCATGCTGGGGCTTGGTCCGGTATGGCTGGGCAGCAATGAAGAGGTGAAGCATAAAACAGCCGAACTCCTCAAAGACGGCAAAGTTTTTGCCTTCGGTCTTTCAGAAAAAGAGCATGGGGCAGACATCTACTCAACGGATATGATGCTGTATCCCCAGGAAGACGGGACGTACAAAGCCAATGGCGACAAATACTATATCGGCAACGGCAATGAAGCCGCACTGGTTTCCACCTTTGCCAAAATAGCGGATTCCGGCCAATATGTCTGGTTTGCTGTAGATTCTCAGCACGAAAAGTATGAATTGATTAAAAATACCGTAAACCAGCAGAATTACGTTTCTGAATACGCACTTCACGATTACCCCATCACTGAAGCAGACATCCTGGAAAAAGGCGACAAAGCCTGGCACAACATGCTCAACACCATCAATATCTGTAAATTCAACTTGGGCTGGGGCGCCATCGGTATCTGTACACATGCCTTTTACGAATCCATGGACCATGCTGCCGGCCGGTATGTTTACGGAAAATTCGTGACGGATTTCCCCCATGTTCGCCGTTTGTTTACCGATGCATACTGCCGTCTTGCTGCGATGAAACTTTTTTCCGAACGCGCCATTGACTATATGCGGTCGGCATCACCAAACGACAGACGCTACCTGCTCTTTAATCCAATGGTTAAAATGAAAGTCACCTCGCAAGGTGAAGAAGTGATCAACATGCTCTGGGATATCATTGCTGCCAAGGGATTTGAAAAAGAGCCTTTCTTTGAAGTTGCTGCCACTGACATCCGCATGCTTCCCAAACTGGAAGGCACCGTACATGTGAATATGGCGCTGATTGTTAAATTCATGCAGAATTACTTTTTTAATCCGGCGGAGTTCCCGGAAATTCCCAAACGCGATGATGGGGCGGATGATACCTTTATGTTCAACCAGGGGCCTACCAGCGGTCTTGGCAAAATTCAGTTCCACGATTACAACATCGCCTACAGCACGGTTGATCTGCCCAATGTCAATCTTTTCAAAGAACAGATCGACGGATTCAAGCGTTTTCTTGCGGAAGCCACGCCGGACAAAAACCAGTCCAGGGACATCGACTACCTCCTGGCGCTTGGCGATTGCTTCACCATGGTTGCATACGGCCAGTTGATTTTAGAAAACAAAGATATTTTTGAGGTTGAAGATGATCTCATCGATGAAATGTTTGATTTCATGATTCGTGATTTCTCCCGTTTCGCTCTGAACATCCATACCAAACCGAGCAGTTCCGAAAAGCAGAAAGAACTTTCCATGGCTATGATCAAAGCACCCATTCCGAATGAGGAACGGTTTAATAAAATCTGGGAAACTTATGCGTTTGCTATGAAAGGGCAGTACACGATGAATGAATAACCTGAATTGAGGGTTTTAAGTTTTGAAATTTAAAACGCTCAATTCAGGAATGAGGTTAGATATGCATTTTTACGCAGTAGCAGGTTTTTGAAATAGGAATTCGGGCCTGGTGCATCTTTCAAATAGATGTACCCGGTTTTTTTTGTCCTTTGCTGTTTAAAAATGCTGAGTGTTAGTCGGATCAAATTAACTTATTGAAAATAAATTAGATAGACCCTATCCACTGATAAATTCCATAGGAAATATTTTTAATTTTACCCTGACTTTTCAAGCGATAAATAATGCCTCTTGCTTTCTGGTCATCAAAACCGGATTTGGCAATTATTTCAGAAACAGGGATGCCTTTTTTTCGCTTTTTGATGATCCTTTCAATTGCCCCGGCGGCGGTGACTTTTTTTGCTTTATTTTTAGCCGCTGGTTTTGTGGTTTTTGACGGTTTTGCCGGACTTAGCGATTTTGCCTTCAGCGGTTTGGGAGCGTTTGCCGGTTTCCCTTTTTTTATTCCGGGCACCGGCTTTTTCTTCAGATCCTGAATATTATCCTGCCCGCCCAGGTCAATCCCACCCAGATCAGGCCCGCCCAAATCAATGCCGAAAATATCCGATAAGGCATTGTCATCTTCGATGACCCGGGATGTTTTCTTGTTCGCTTTGGAAAGAAGGTCTTTTTTGCTTTCCCGGATTGTTTCAGAAACCAGATCGGTAATATTGATTTTTCTTAAAAGGAAAAACAGATGGGGGTGTTCATCAAGCCGTGCCCCGATACCGTAAAGGGTGGCGGCAACATGCTTGCACATAATCGCCCAGTCCGGACAACTGCATGTAAACTTGATTTCATCCGGCACGGGAAACAGCCCGCTGCCTTTTTCGGTAAATATCTCCGCCAGTTCTTTGGGAAATTTTCCGGCAATCAGCTGCTGCATGCTCTCCATCTTACCCTTGCATGCCTGTTTAATTCTTACCCAGTTTGTTTTGGGCATCTTTTTGAAATCGACAATAACGGAATAGGGCTTTGACCCTGAGCCCTGGACCAGTGCCTGAACTTTTCCGGGGGAGATCCGCAAATCCAGCACTGCGCCGTGACGAACATAACTCCGGCCCCTGCCGATCCGATTACTGTAATCCGCATACTTTTCCAGATTTTTATTCCACGCGTTTCCCCACCATGTTTTTGCCAGCGCTTTACCTTCTATGATGACCGGGTTGATATCGGGATTTTTCTTTCTTAACTGCTTGAGTTTTTTTTCAGCTTTGGCCTTTTTCTCAGCAACCGACACATACTTGGGAAAACCGTAAAAGCTCATGGGTGTTTTTCCTTATTCTGGGGTCCTTATTCCGAGTTTCTTACAATGATAATTTAAACAGGTTGATTAAGTCTTTGTTGTCCATTTCAGTAATCAGCGACTCGCCGGACGCGGAAATCACCTGATCGGACAATTGTTTTTTATCTTCCAGCATCTGATCAATTTTTTCTTCAATCGTTCCTTTGGTAACAAACTTATGCACCACCACATTTTTTTTCTGTCCGATCCGAAACGCACGGTCCGTAGCCTGGTTTTCCACCGCCGGGTTCCACCACCGGTCAAAATGAATCACATGATTGGCTTTCGTCAGGTTCAGGCCGACCCCGCCGGCCTTTAAGGATAAAATCATAAAAGGACAATAACCGTCACTTTGAAACTGATCAATAATTTTTTTTCGTTTCCCCACGGCCACACTGCCGTGAAATACCAGCCCGCTTCGATTGAAAATGCTTTCCAGAAAATCCCTGAGCGGTTCGCACATCTCCTTAAACTGGGTAAAAACCAGCACCCGTTCGCGTTTTTCATAAATGGTTTCGCAAATCTCTCTGAGTCGTTGAAATTTTCCGCTGTCTTTTTCCTGGAACTGCCCGCTGCCGGCAAACTGATCCGGATGGTTGCAGAGCTGTTTGAATTTCATTAATGACGATAAAACAATTCCTTTGCGCTGAATGCCTTCGGTGTTTTCAATAAATTTTTCAAGGTCTGCAACCGCTTTCTGGTAAAGTACCACCTGCTTTTTACTTAACCCTGCATAGGTTTTCATCTCCACCTTGTCGGGCAGATCCGAAATAACGGATTTATCTGTTTTCAACCGCCTTAATACATAGGGTGAGACGAGTTTGCGCAATCGGGCATACCCCTCCGGATTCTTTTTCAGCTGTTTTGAAAATTGCGTAAACTCCGCTTTATTTCCCAAAAGGCCGGGGTTTAAAAAGTCAAAAAGAGACCACAAATCGGATATCCTGTTTTCAACCGGCGTGCCGGACATGATGATTCTGTGGCGGGCGTTGAGTTTTTTAACGGCCCGGGTCTGTTTTGTGGCGGGATTCTTAATGGCCTGGGCTTCATCGAGTATCACATAATTCCATTGATAAGCGGTCAGCCATTCATATTTCTGGGCAAGCGCATAGGTTGTAATTACGAGATCCAACTGGTTCAATTTATGGGGACTCTTGCCGGCAAGACTTTGGGGGGAATTATCTGCACTCAAATAGCTGGGATGGGCAACAAACCAGCAGATATCCGGAAAAAATTGTTCAATTTCACTGATCCAGTTTGAAATGAGCGAAGCCGGAATGATCAGCAGGCTGGCGTTGAGGTTTTTTTTCTTTTTCAGGGTACTCAAGAATGCAAGCACCTGAACCGTTTTGCCAAGGCCCATATCGTCCGCCAGGCAGGCGCCGAAATTCAATGAGTCCAGAAAACACAGCCAGTTTAATCCTTTTTGCTGATAATCACGCAGCCGGGCCTTAAACCCCCGGCCGGGGGATATATCATCAGCCAGGCCCGGGTTTTTAAGTTTTTCCACCACGGACGCCAGCCACTGACCGTTTGAAACGGAAATATCAAGGACGCCATTTAGATTATTAATTGCTTTTTCAGGGTTCAGCTGCAGCCGCATGGCATCGCGCAGGCTGAAGCCGTCATCCGCCATTTCCCGGGCATTATCATATGCCTCAAGGGCTTGTTTTAATTTTTCATGGTCCACCGGCACCCATTTATTTTTTATAAAGGCAAGGCCTTCGGATGTTTCCAGCATTTGCCGGGCTTCTTCTTCCGAAATTTCCGTATCCCCGAAAAGAATTCTCGGGTTAAAATCCACAATGGCATCCAGGCCGACAAACGACGGTTTTGCGTCCCCAAGGGCGATATCCAGTGAAGGGCCTGCCGATCGCCGTTTCCACCAGTCCGGAATCCGGCACAATATGCCGGATTCCTCATAAAAAGGAATTTCTTTCAAAAAATCATAGGCTTCGCCGCTGCTCCATGCCAGAGGATGAAACAGTTCGCCGGTATCAATTAAATCCCGGACCAGCTCACTTTTTTCAGCGGATTTGTATACGGTTGAAAGAAGCTCCAGCAACTTGCCGTCATGGCCTTCGTATTCAATAATGGCATTTTTCAACGGCAGATGATTGGGTTTCCCGTTTCGCCCCATGCCGGTGGAATAGGTGGCCATAAACGCAAACGGAAGCGCACCGTTTTTATTTTCCACCAGATGGAAAAAAACCCGACCGGCCAGGTGAAAAGCCGGACTCAGTGCGCTGAAAAAAGATTCCACACTTTTTGCGTGGTTTCGGATCAATGTTGAAAATGTCTGCCCGAGTTCTTTCCACAGATTTGCCAGCATATCCGCATCAATATACTCGGCGCCGGCCATCATCGGCGCATTTTCAATAAAATGATCCAGCTCGTCTCCGGCTATCTCTATCCGGACCGTATGCCTCTGAGTTTCAAGATCCGGAATCCGGCTGAGTCTCTGAATGAACAATCCTGAAAATTGAATATAATAATTAACCGATGAAGATAGTTCAGTGTTTTGCTCATAAAATCCAAGATAAAAAAGCCATGATCCGGCATCCTGCGAATATGTTTTAAAAATATCTTTCTGAATCCCGGCGGTTTGTTCAGAAATTTTTTCCTGCGATTCAAGCCATTCGGGAAGAAGGGTTCTGTCCGGAGTGACGGAAACCGTCAATTTCTTGTTCATTATCAATGACCTTGCCCATTCTCTCAATTTATTTTTGCAGAATAATGATGGCTTCGTAAAAAGTCCAAATTCTTTGTTGCGCTACATCCTT
>CAZQLG010000170.1:0-6323 GCA_964594105.1 uncultured Desulfococcus sp.
TTTCAAAATTTAAGGAATATTTTGGTGCTGATGCTGTTCTATTTACAACTATTAAGAAATGGGATTTATGTTATATAGTTATAGCATCAACGCTCACAGTATCGATTGATTGTGATTTAAAATCAACCACATCAAATCAAACCTTATGGAAATATACAGGGACGATTGTTGTTGATTTGTCCGGTGGAAATGGCGGTGGAACTTTGGCTGGTTTAGTTGTAAAAGTGGTTATGGCCGCCGTACAGACTGCAGTCGCAGATTACGTTCCGTATGCACGGCAAGCTAATTATCGTGCTTTGTCGTCAATGCCTTATGGTAAGTATCACCCGCAACACAATAAGGATCAAAAGATTCAATTTGTTGATCAAACACCAGAAAAAACTAAAACAAAATAAATATCATTGATAAAATCGATCTATTTGTTTCAGATGTGCTCAGTTGTACCAACCTGATTACTCCAACTAATCTGTAATATCGCCTGATTAAAGATATCTGCTAATTTGTACTTAGATTGAATTTTAGGGGAGCCCAAAATAATATCATGGCCCAGTCCAGATTATGGCAAGGTATCACAGGTTTTGAATACCCTAATTGTTGTTGATAGCCTAAACAAACCTGCAACCGTTTTATAATAGGAGATGGATATGAAGAAATTAAAAATTCGGATGATTCCATTATTGTTGCTATTCTTGATTTTTTTTGGAGTACCAGCACATTCAGCTTTGGCGACACCTCAAGTTCAATTAGATGCTTTAATGGCCTTTTACAATGCAACAAATGGTGAGATCCCGGATTACTGCAATTGGGGAGTGGGCACAGATGCAAGCACTTGGTCGGGAATTACCTGTGATGCTTCTGGAAATGTTATAAGTATTGAATTGCGCCGGTATAGTCTTACGGGGAGTATTCCCGCCGATTTAGCCAATTTGACCTATCTTAAATTTTTACGATTAAATAATAATCAGCTAACGGGGAGTATCCCCGTGGAACTCGGCAATCTGACAAATCTTCTTGAGTTGGAATTGGGTAGTAATCAGCTAACGGGGAATATTCCCGCCGCGTTGGGTAATTTGACGAAGCTTAACTATTTGAGCTTGGCTTGGAATCAGCAGCTAACGGGGAATATTCCCGCCGAATTGGGCAATCTTACTAATCTTTACTATCTTGAATTGAATAGTAATCAGCTAACGGGGAATATCCCCCCCGAATTGGGCAATCTGACGAAGCTTGTAGATTTGAGTTTAAGTTATAATCAGCTAACGGGGAATATCCCCACTGAACTGGGTAATCTGACGAAGCTTCATGGATTGACCTTGTCTTCTAATCAGCTAACGGGGAATATACCGGCTGAGCTGGGCAATCTGATTGACCTTCATTGGTTGTATTTGCATAATAATCAGCTAAGTGGCAGTATTCCGATTGAACTCATGAATATAAAAGATTTATGGATAATATTTCTCTGCGGTAATCGTCTATATACTACGGACCCTGATCTTAGAGCCTTTTTGAATGATGTTTCTCCTGGATGGGAGAAATGTCAACTGCCAGCAATTATTGGTGATGTAAATAACGACGCGGTGATTGATTTGGCTGACGCGATTATAAATTTAAAACTTTGTTCGGGAATGAATTTATCTGAAAATATAAACATAAGAGCTGATATCAATGGTGATAATAAAATCGGAATAGAGGAAGCGATCCATGCACTTCAGCATACAGCGGGGATTCGGTAGAATCTTTAAACAGAAAAAACTGAAATGAACCATCTGAATAAACAGATATACAAAAGGTAGTACACGATTTTTAAAACATGCGATTACTGCTATTATGTTGCCATCTATTCTAACCCATCGAAAACATTGCAATTTTAAGCGATTGTCCTGTAAACCCCATTTTTAACAATGATATCATTTGCATAGCGATTTTTATCACCCTTATTTTGTGCAAATTGGCAACATAAATAATGGCCGTTCACCGCACTATTTTTTATCCGGCCAACAAGTTGCTACCGGCTTATAGACTATCCAACCATTTCATAATATCGTTCTTTTCGTCTTGAGCGATCAGCGCTTCTATGGCTGTATTGCGGCTCAGTACGGCCTGTGTGTATTCAGTAAATCTTTGCTGGGTTTTTTTTCGCCGTGATAGATCCATCTGCAGATAGACCATCGTAGATTGAATGTCTTCGTGGCCCAATTGATTTTTTATGTCGGTCACCGAGCAACCGGCCGCCAGCATGTTGATTGCGCAGCTATGACGAAAACTGTGAACCGGGTTTAGGACTTTGAACCTTTTTTCCGGCAATGCCAAGCGCAGGTATTTTCTGCACAGCCGGTAAATGCCATGGCGTGTCAACGCCTTGCCATGCTGGCTGATGAACAGTCGCTTCGAGTGAACAGATCTCGGTCGGCGGCGGTAGTTGACCACATATGTCTTGATCATTTTCACCGTCGTTGGAGATAAGTTGACCTGGCGGAAGCGGTTGCCCTTGCCCAAAATGGCCAGCGTGCCTTGTTCGGGGTTGAAGTAATCCAGATTCAACCGGGCCATTTCGCTGGCACGGGCGCCGGACTCGAACAGCAGGTGCAAAATGGTGTAGTCACGAAAGCCCAGCCCCTTATTGATATCCACCGCCTTCAATACCCTATCAATCTCCTCCGGGTATAAAAAACCAATTAACTGCCGCTGGGTACGCTTTTGAGGAATAACGACAATTTTATCCATCGACGCCGACCATTGCGGATGGGTAAAGCGGATCATCTTGGCCAGCGATTTGATGGCTGCCAGGCGGTGATTGCGGGTTTTGGCGGTATTTTTACGTTCCGATTCGAGGTGGTCCAAAAATGAGAGAATGACATCCGGTGTAAGATGATTGAGTGACAGTGAACCGCCGTTGATGCCATAGTGGCTTGCGGCAAACGGTAAAAACAGTTTGAACGTATCCCGGTAAGCTTTGATACTATTAGGACTCACGCCTTTAACGTGCGGCAAATACTTCTCAAAAAATTGATAGATAACCGATGATAATCTCATATGACATTCAATTGTGATTTGGTGAACGCGATTAGACCGGCAAGATCGCCGGCACCTTTTACTTTCAAATAGGCGGCGGTGTATTGATATTTACGATGGCCCATGTACGTAGCCAGCACCGGCAGCGCCTGCTGAGGCGAGATACCACGGGCTTTGATCCGGTTTAGCGTGTTAATGGCATACGAATGCCTTAAGCTATGTGGTACCGGCGACCCGAAGGTCATGTTGCCCATGGTTCGTATAGGCTGCTTCAGGCCGATATTTTCAACGGCTCGATGAAAGACGGTACGGACCCGTTGCGCCTTGAGCGGTTGACCATTTCTTCCCGTCAGCAGGTAGGGATTTTGATCACCCGGACAACAGACCTTGCGTGCCGCCAGGTAATTGTCGAGTTCAGCTATGACCGTTTGGAGCAGCGGTATCAAACGATCTTTTCTGAACTTGGTCCTTTCAATATAAACACTGCCCTCATCTGTACGGTAATGGTGTCGGCAAAGTCGCAACGGCTCGTTGATTCGCATACCGGAACGGGCCAGCATCACCATGGCCAAATAAATTCCCTGATCAAATAAAAAATTGGTTTGGTCGCGTCTGATTGTTGCACAGACGGTTTTTAGCAATTTATCGGTTTGCTCCGGTGAAAAAACAAAAGGAACAAAATGCCGTTTTGACAACGGTGGGATATCTTTGAGCGGGTTGACCGCACAGATTTTTCGTCTTACCAAAAAATCAAAGAAGCTGCGCAAATTCGACAGTATTCTGTTGGCCGTATTGGGGTGATTGCTGATATTGGCCCGTAGATCAAGGAAGAATAACGGCTGCAGTTTATCCCAATTGGCATCGTGCGCTTTAAGATATCGATCAAATGCAACCAGCGGGGGATTGATCGCTTTTTTGGCATAGCCCCGCTGCCGGCGATAGGCCGCGTATGCTTTCAGATTTTTGGCCATAAAGCTTTCAAAAGGGCTCATCGAACAGCACCTGACGCATCAATTTAGTATGTACATGTAAATATTTTTTGGTGGACTCGATCTTGTCGTGGCCAAGCATTTCCTTGATTTCAAAGATCGACGCACCAGCCTCAAGCAGGTTTTGAGCATAGGTATGCCGCAGCCAATAGGCACTGGCATTCAAACCGGCCCGTCTCATCGTTAGACTGATTTGCTGTCCGACCGTATTGGGCGTCAATGGCCGATACGGCGGGCACAGAGTTAAAAACAATCGGCGATGGTTTGTCGTGGGCCTGGCGCCGATGATGTAGGCAGCCACTGCCTTTACGGTATGCTCGGGGATGGGAAGCTCAAACGGATTGTTCCCTTTACGTACGGTTACGCGCAACAACTGTCGGCTAAAACCGATATCTTCCAAATGCAGTCGGCTGATCTCTTTGGGACGCAGCCCCATCGAGTAGGCCAGATGCACCATCGCATAGGTCCGGATACCGCTTGCCGAAGAAGGATTTAGGCTGGCAAAGAGATGCCGGACCTGTGCCGGACGTAAAAATTTGGGCGGCTTGGCTTGGGCATATTCACGCCGGCCGATCACCATGGGCGCAATATCGGTGGTCACTATCCGGCGCTCGCGGTACAGATAGCTTAAAAATCGCCGCAGATAGTTGCGGTAAACGTGGCGGGTGCCGCTGGTAAAATCTTTAAAAAATTCATTCCGGAACGCATCAACATGCTCGATCATCAATGATTGGAGTTGAATGCCGTTTTTTTGGCAATAGGCATCAAAAGCACATAACACGCGTCTGATTCGGTTTGCGGGGATACCCGATATCTGGTGGTATTTTTTCTGATAGAGAAAATAGTCCTCATAAATGACCGGCAAGGGGGGCAAGGCTTTGCGGACCTGTATCGGTTCGGCTATTTTTCCCTGGCCATAAAGATACCGTGACAGACCGCTGATGGCATGGGTCGCGGCTGATGGCCTGATTGTTTTAAAACGTTTGAGCGTATGGCGGGTAAAGATCTCATCCCAGCGGTATTTACTCGCTTTGATAAATAACAGGAATTGGCTCAACCTGCGTTTATAATCTCTTTGAGTACTTTGTCCATAAGCGTTGACGGCCATCCATTCGAGATAATCCTGGATCGTTTGTTCCAAGGTAACGAAAGTATCATTCATCATGAAGCCATCCGTTTTAATGATTTTTCGACAAGTCGGGCGATGGTCGTCGAGTTCTTTTCTGGTTTGTGATCGATTTGCTTTTTTGTTGCCGTTAAAACGGCCGTTTCAGGTAGATCCAGCACTTGGAAAACGGTTCCGTCAAAAGCAATCAGATTTTTGTCAATCAGGCCATTTATGGCATTGATGTATTGGTCAAGATCCAACTGCAGCAGTGTACAGATGGCATCGTAGCTGTAAAAAGAGAGCCCATACCGATCTGAGACGATCACCAAAAACAGGTAGAGAAGTAGTTCCTTTTGCTGCAAGGCGGCTAAAAAACCATCGCAAACAAAACGATGCGGGATAAAGCTAAACCCACCATTGATACGCCTAATACGATCAGGGTTGAGGATTTTCTTCTTTATCATCACTGCCTTCTTTCTGATCAGCGTTAACCGTAGCCGCGGCGGGGAAAGGCCTCCACAATCTGGCCACCAACACCGCAAAAATGGCACACTGCCCCCATGAATTTACCCCAGATAGGGTTTTTTATACGGGTTAATATCTCCATAGCCCAATGGCACTGGGGTGTTGAAGTCGTATCATCCATATTTTTTAGGTTTTTTTGATTTTGGCCCTGTCTGCGGCGGTTTTCAGCTTCACGATGGGCCTTTTTACCCTTTTCGGTCTGGCGATATTTTCTTTGTGCCTCTCGGTGGTTTTTAAGTTTTGCCGCGCGACGGCATTCATCACAACAATATGCCTGTCCCCTCCAGCAGCTTCTGCAGATGCAAAATTGAAAATCACACCATCGACATTGAATCAGAATCAATAGCAACACCAGGCATACCTCCGGTCTTGCAAACAGCCGAAAGGTACAGTAGGATAGAAGTTTTGTTTGGGGCTTCCGGATGTTTGCGGCAGCTCTTGCATAAAGCCCGAAGTCGCCGCTTCGGGCTTTCTCATCTATCTGTTTGTAAGAATTACAGGTTGCTCGCAAAGACACAACCCATACTGCTCATTGATAGAACCATTGGGCATGCCGCCCCGAATTGGTGTGAAACGGTTGGTGGACCGAATAATAAGAATGATAAGGATTTTTAAATCTTTTGGAACTAAAGTGAATTAAACGGAGAATTAAACTCGCAACATAATAAAATCAACAACATAACTGCTAT
>CAZQLG010000171.1:0-6257 GCA_964594105.1 uncultured Desulfococcus sp.
ATGGATTTGGACATTTTTTTCCCTTTACTATCCACCACAAAGCCATGGGTCAAAACGGTTTTATACGGCGCACTCCCCTTTGAGCCGATTGCCGTGAGCAGCGAACTGTGAAACCATCCGCGATGCTGATCACTGCCTTCAAGATAAAGATCTGCCGGCCACCCCAGGCTGGGCCTTTCTGCTAAAACAGCCGCATGACTCACGCCCGAATCAAACCAGACATCTAAAATATCCGTTTCCTTGCCGAATTCCTTGCATCCGCAGGATTTACAAGTGGTGCCTTCAGGAATAAAGTAAGACGCCTCTTTTTCAAACCAAATGTCAGCCCCATTTTCAGAGAATTCTGAAAAAATCCGATCAACGATTTCCTGGTTAATAAGCAATTCGTTGCAGTCTTTGCAGTAAAACACCGTAATGGGAACGCCCCAGGAACGCTGTCTTGAAACACACCAGTCCGGACGTTTTTCAATCATTCCATAAATACGGTCCCTGCCCCATGACGGAATCCATGAAACCGTGTCAATTGCTTCCAACGCTTTTTTCCGTATATCGGTTTTATCCATAGAGATAAACCACTGAGGGGTCGCACGAAAAATAACTGGTTTTTTGCAGCGCCAGCAATGCGGATAGGAGTGTTTAATCTTAACAGATGCCAGAAGTTTGTTATCAGCATCAAGCTTTTCAATAATTTCATGATCTGCTTTAAAAACAAATTTTCCGCCAAAAAAGCCCACATCATCTGTAAAACACCCATTATCTTTGACCGGAGAATATGCATCCAGACCATATTTATTTCCCACTTCAAAGTCTTCACGACCATGGCCCGGTGCTGTATGTACACACCCGGTACCTGTTTCCAAAGTCACATGATCGCCCATAACGATCAAAGATGTCTGGTCATACAAAGGATGCTGACAATGTTTATTTTCAAGATCCATTGGGCTAACTGGTGCCAGCACGGAATAATTTTCAATTTCAAATGTTTTCATACAATTTTTTACAAGATCAGTGGCAAGAATATAGACTTCTCCATTTTCTGCTTCAACGGCTGAATAATCAAACTCCGGGTGCAAGGCAACCCCCAGGTTTGCGGGCAATGTCCACGGAGTCGTCGTCCATATAACCACAAACACTTTTTTACCGGACAATTCAGGAACAATATCGCTGATATCTTCTTTTAATTCAAATTTAACAAATATTGACGGGGAAGATTCGTCAGCGTATTCAATCTCTGCCTCTGCAAGGGCTGTTTTACAGCTACAGCACCAGTGAATGGGTTTTTTACTGTGAATCAGGCTCCCGTCAAGAGCAAATTCTGCACATTTTTTGGCAGTGATCGCCTCATACTTGTAAGCCATAGTCAGGTAAGGATCTTCCCACTTGCCCATAACGCCGAGACGTTTGAATTCCTCTCTTTGAATATCAACAAACTTTTCAGCATAGGTGCGGCATTCCTGGCGGATTTGGACTTTGCTCATGTCTTTCTTTTTTGAACCCAGTTTTTTATCCACATTGTGTTCGATGGGCAGGCCATGACAATCCCATCCAGGAATATAATCCGCATCAAAACCTTTCATCTGGCGCGACCGAATGATGATGTCCTTTAAAATTTTATTCAATGCCGTGCCGATATGTATATTGCCATTAGCATAGGGAGGACCATCATGAAGAATAAACCGCTGTCGGCCTTCGGAAGCTTTGCGGATCTGATCATAGAGTCCGTCTTCTTCCCATTTTTTTAATTGTGCCGGTTCTCGATTGGCAAGATTCGCTTTCATGGGAAACTTGGTATTCGGCAAATTGAGTGTTTTTTTATAGTCCATTAATAAATTCCTTAATTAATCAATTCTTCCTGGGACGAATTGATTATAAAATTTAAATTAATTATATTCAGTTAAAGTTTACAAAATCTTTTAATTTAAGCCACAAAAGCTGTATGTGTCAAGGAAATAACCCCTGTTCCTGCGGTTGTTTCAATGAACGGTATGGTTAATCTTTTAAATAGTGCTTGAACGAAAACCCGAAATTTTTTTTCAAGTTCAAGGCGGGCGACCAAATTTTAAGACTGGTTTAACCGGATGAATACATGTAGTATTTTGAGGATTAAAATTTGAGCCCAACGCAGAAATTGAGAAAATTAGCAGTTTTCGGTCGGCCACTAAATAGATCAACTTGACATATAAGCCTAACTCCCGCTAAATTTATAAATGCTTCAGATTGTATAATAATACCATTAAAAAGCACCTTTTTAACCACAATCAAATTCGTACATACAAAGAGGTTTAATGAGAGCAGTCATTCAAAGGGTAACATCGAGTTCCGTTACCGTAGGCAACAAGCAGATCAGTCACATTGGCCCCGGACTTCTTGTGTTATTGGGTGTGACCCATACGGATCAACCCACTGATGCCGAATATCTTGCCGATAAAGTGGTAAACTTAAGAATATTTGAAGATTCCGATGGTAAAATGAATTTATCAGTGATCGATACTGGCGGAGAGATATTGGTGGTCTCACAATTTACGCTCTACGGTGACTGCCGGAAAGGAAGACGACCGTCATTTATTGAAGCGGCAAAGCCGGACAAAGCAGAACAATTGTATGACTATTTTACCGAACAGATAAAAAAGAAAGGCATTCCTGCCCAATCCGGTCAGTTCAGGGCAATGATGGAAGTCGAATTAGTTAATGAC
Organism: uncultured Desulfococcus sp.; assembly: GCA_964594105.1. GTDB lineage: Bacteria > Desulfobacterota > Desulfobacteria > Desulfobacterales > Desulfosalsimonadaceae > SURF-3. The sequence goes on from CAZQLG010000171.1 coordinate 2,694, forward strand.
GGGCCGGTAACGCTCATTGTAGAAAGCAAAATTTAATCATGACGGCGAAGACCATCCAAGTCAAGGAAATGGAGGCATAAAGTGTCCGTCTGGTTTCTTATAGAACGCTGACTAGCTATTGCAATGTGCAGTGGTGAGGTGGATTTTTGCGGTGAGGACTATGGACAGCAAGCTGGATTATTCAACTTCATTTTCTGAACATTATCATCCATATTCCTAACTTAGGTTTTAATAACTTTTTTAATATCCTGTTATAGAATATTTTGCAAAAAGATTAATATTATTCCATAAATTCAATTCCTCGAAAACATAAAAATATTAAAAAAAATAGTGTCACATCTTGATTTGTGATTTAATCTTATTGTACAATTTTTCCAAGGCATTCTCTTTTATCAATTTTACCCTGAAAGACGAAATATTTCTGCTGACGGATGAATAAGTGACTTGAAACAGGTTTCCGATTTTCTCGTTTGTGTACACGCCATATTCCCAGATTAAATACATCAATAGATCCCTGTTTATTTTTGCCGCTCCGTACACTCTTCCGGATGCAAAGAATTCATCCAGGTTCCGGTAAATATAACAGGAATGGCGTAACAGGTATTCAAGGCTTTCAATTAAAAAAATTTTAAACCGACCCTGAAACAGGTGTTCTATTACCTGGCTGGAATGACGGGAGAGGAACGAATATCGAACAAAGATATTTCAAATTCATATCATCTTAAAATTCTTGATCAAGTAAGCAATACTTACAAAACAAAGACAAAACTTAAACTCACAATATATAGGAAATATAAAGCTTTAGCAAAAAAACATATTGACTTTAACGTTAACTAAAGTAATAAACACTTACAAACAATTCGGAGTTATTTAATCCCCTATGATAATCAGGAGAAACTTTAATTTCCCCGATAATGTCGACTTAACAATATATTCTCTGCAGTCTGATTCGTTCATCTGCAAGGCATAAAGGGTGAAGCTTTATCTAGGCTTACCGTGATCCGCCGATAAAGCAGCAGATGAACGAATCAGGATAGCTGAGACAGGAGATAGCTTATGTCTTTTCAATTAACCAAAGAACAACTGATGATCCAGAAAATGGCCCGGGAATTCGCATTGAAAGAACTGGCGCCCCTTGCTGCCGAACGCGATCAAAACCACCTGTACCCGGCTGACAGTCTTAAAAAAATGGGAGAACTGGGTTTTCTCGGAATGCTGGTTTCTGAAAAATACGGCGGCGAAGACCTTGGAACCGTTGCCTATTCGCTGGCGCTTTCTGAGATTGCTTATGCGTGTGCGTCAACCGCTGTGATCATGTCTGTTCATAATTCAATCTGCTGCGGAAGCATTGAAAAATACGGAACCGAAGATCAAAAAGAAGAATTTTTAAAACCTATGGCAGCCGGTGAATTTATCGGCGCTTTTGCGCTGACTGAACCCGAGGCTGGATCTGACCCGCAGTCCATGGAATGCTCGGCTGTAAAAGATGGTGACGAATACATTATAAACGGTACCAAGCGATTCATCACCACCGGGAAAAACTCCGGCGTTACCATTCTTCTGGCAAGAACGGCTGAAAGCGGAAGTCGGGGAATCAGCGCATTTCTGGTTACCCATGACCTGCCCGGATTTGAAGTTGGAAAAATTGAAGATAAAATGGGACAATGCGCATCCGACACCACTGACCTGCTGTTTACCAACTGCCGCGTTCCGGCATCCCGTATGCTTGGCAGTGAAGGACAGGGCTTTACCATTGCCATGTCCGGGTTGGATGCCGGGAGAATCGGGATTGCTTCCCTGTCCTTGGGGATTGCAAAAGCAGCCCTTGACGAATCCATTAAATTCAGCAAAAAAAGAAAACAGTTTAATCAGAAAATAACTGATTTTCAGGGAATCCGTTGGATGCTTGCGGATATGGCAATGGATGTTGAAGCATCCAGACTGCTTGTGCTTAACGCAGCAGCAATTAAGGAAAGCGGCGAAAACTGCACGGCGGCAGCATCCATGGCAAAGTGTTATGCATCAGAAATGGCTCAGCGCGTGACCGGCCAGGCAATCCAGATACACGGCGGATACGGTTATATCAAGGAATATCCGGTTGAACGGTTTTACAGAGATGCCAGGATTACCACGATTTATGAAGGCACGAACCAGATACAGCGGATTGTCATTGCCAATGAGTTGATCGGCAAAAAATAACTCCATTGGAAAGCGATTGCCGATCTTACCACATCTACGGCGTCAAATGCTTTCCCGCATAAAGGACTATAGCGGAAAAACATTTTCCTTGTATATGCGGCAACCTCGACAATCGCTTAAACAAGAAAAAAGTATTGTAATAAATTAACAGGATACAAATTACTTAAGTTGGGTCTATAAATAATTATTTTGGATTTATGATACTGGATTCCCGTCCCTTCTTTCAGGGGGACAGGCTCTTCGCGGGAATGACAAAACCTTTTATTTTTTTGCCACTGGTCATTGGTCGTCCCGCGAAGGTGGGTATCCAGAAAAATAAACGCTGGGCACAATGAAGTGGTTTAATACTTAGCACAATAGATTAAGTTGACGATTTTTTATATGGCACATCCAAAAATCTTCAACCTGACCCAATAAACCAGATTTCAAATTTTAAAAAATAAAAAAGGAGAAAAAAATTCATGGATATTCAAAATAATGTAGCAGTGGTCTCAGGCGGCGCATCCGGTCTTGGCGAAGCAGTGGTAAGGGATATGATAGCAAACGGCGGCAAGGCTGCCATTTTTGATTTTGATGCAGATAATGGCAAAAAGCTGGCAACCGAATTAGGGGATGCGGCGATCTTCTGCAAAACCGATGTGTCAGATGAAGTCAGTGTTAAAGCGGCCATTGATCAGACAATGAAGGCTTTTGGCGCGATTCATTTTGCAGTTAATTGTGCCGGTGTGGCATCTCCGAAAAAAGTGATCGACAAAAAAGGCAATCCCATGCCGGCGGATTTTTTCAACCGGGTCTTACAGATTAACCTGGTGGGCACCATGAATGTGATCCGCCTGGCAGCGGTTGAAATGTATAAAAACACACCCAACGATGATGGCGAAAAAGGCAATGTCATTAACGTGGCATCTATTGCCGCATTTGAAGGCCAGGTGGGACAGGCTGCCTACAGCGCTTCCAAAGCCGCTATCGTCGGTATGGCGCTCCCCATTGCCCGGGAATTTTCAGACTATGGTATCCGGGTCAATACGATTGCTCCCGGAATATTCATGACCCCTATGATGGCCGGGCTTCCGGAAAATGTTCAGGCGTCTCTGACAAAAATGATGCCGTTTCCCAAAAGACTGGGCAAGCCGAAAGAATTTTCACAGCTCGTTCGCAGTATCATTGAAAATCCAATGATCAATGCAGAAGTGATCCGTTTGGATGCAGCGCTTAGGATGGCGGGAAAGTAAAGAGCCGGGCCCAAAGCGCCCGGCTTCAATTTTGGGGCCTGCTCTTGACGCATTGAATATTAAAAGTCAAGAGCAGACTTGATGGTTCTGTAAAAAGTCGGATTTCGATGGCAAAGAAAAAAGTTCCAAATTC
>CAZQLG010000172.1:0-6186 GCA_964594105.1 uncultured Desulfococcus sp.
GTGAAGTTGCCAAAAACAATTGTCTCCATCGTTTTCTCCCTGATATTGTGATAAAAAGATTCAGTGCAAAAAAAGATATCTGGATTCCGGCATCTGAATAACTTTGATGGCTTCGTAAAAAGTCCAAATTCTGTGTTGCGCTGCATTCTTCGTCACTGCGGAGTAGGCTAACTATGCCTCATTCCTCGGAATTTGCGCGCCTTGAATTTAAACTTTTTTCTTTGCCATCGGAATTCGCTTTTTACGGGACTATCAACTTTAATAGGTCATTTCAAAAATATAACCTTATTTTCATAAAATCCAAAGAAACCGTTTAGAATTTTTAAACGGTTTCTTTCTATTTTGTATTTAAGATATTATACCCATTTTAAACATACAAAATTAAAAACTCAACTGAGAATATAAATACAATGAATGATACCGGAAATCTTGAAAAACGCATTAAACGGCATGTGCAGGGGAGAACCCATTCTTTTTTTATATCTACGCTTCCCGGTATTGAGAAAGTTTGCTTTGATGAGCTTTCCCGGCTTGGAATTCCCATGGCGGATGCTATCGTAAGTAACGGCGGCATCGAGTTTAACGGCCGCATCCATGATTGCTACCTGGCAAATCTCAAACTGAGAACAGCAAACCGGATACTCATGCGGCTGGCCACTTTTACCGCATCCAATTTCCGTCAGCTTGAAAAAAAACTGACCGGTTTTCCCTGGGAACTTTATCTTCACAAAAATGCGGTGATCGAACCAAACGTTACGTCAAGACATTCCCGGCTAATTCATACGGATGCCATTGCACAACGGTTTAAAAACAGCCTGAAAAATCGCTTGAAACCGTTGGCAGATATGACTGAAACAAATCACACGCCGTCTGCCGGGCGACCTCAACAAATCTTTATCCGTGCGGAAAATGATCAGTTTACCGTGTCCATCGACAGCACCGGCGAACTGCTCCACAAAAGGGGATTAAAAGCCCAGGGCGGACAAGCGCCGGTTCGAGAAACCATTGCCGCTGCGATTCTTTGCCTTGCCGGGTACCAGCCGGTCGAGCCTTTGATCGACCCCATGTGCGGCACAGGGACATTTTCTTTAGAAGCCGCCATGATCACCAACAATATTCCGGCCGGATGGTATCGGGATTTTGCATTTATGGACTGGCCGGCTTTCAAACCATCCCGCTGGAAACATATCCGGCGGGAAGCAGCAAAACAAATGACTCAAATTTCTGAACCGATGATTTTCGCATCAGATATTAATCCGGAAGACAGCCTGAAATTAGAGAAAATTATCCAAAAAAACAATTTTTCAGATACAATAAACGCATTCTCATCAGATTTTTTTGATCTGCACCCCGAAAATATTCATGGAATGGAAAAGAATATGCATCCGGGACTGATCGCCTTAAACCCCCCTTACGGTCGACGACTGGGGAACAAAAGCAGTATTGATGATATGTTTGCTGATATTGGCAAAAAACTGAAAAAAGATTTCAAGGGCTGGAAAGCGGCAATTCTTGTTCCGGACAAACATCTTGTTAAAAACTTCCCGTTTAAAGCGAAAACTCATGAGTTTTTTCACGGGGGACTGAGAATCACGCTGGTAACCGGTAAAATCAAATAATTTAACGATTTAATTTTGTTACAGGATATAATAATGGATGGAACAAAAAGAGCGGATATCACCATAGGCACTCATGTGCAGGTCGTTCAAAAACAGGACCAGCGCTCGGGCAAACTGACAGACGGCATTATCAAAAACGTTCTTACAAAATCACCTTCCCACCCCCATGGCATTAAAGTAAGACTGGAAAATGGTATTGTCGGCCGGGTAAAAAAAATACGGTTAGAATAAAAATGAATTTTTTTTTCATTCGGTGAAGATGCTTTTTGTTTCGACCCCAACGCGGGCCATAGCCAAAAAGGGTCAAGTCTACGTTTGGCTTTTATAACCAGCATTGTTATCCTGGAGAAAACAGGCATCCAAGTATACAGTAATACCGGACTAAGTCCGGCATGGCGTATTTGCACATTTAGTTGTCTGTTGATTATTTTGTCAGAAGCTGCTCAAGCTTGAAAACCTTTGAGTTTATTGAAATCAAGCGTGGCAAAATAATCGTCCACTGTTTCCGCTTTGCGTATTTCAACAATTTCTCCATTTTCGCGTAATAATAACTCTGCAGATCTGAGCTTGCCATTATAATTGAAACCCATTGCATGGCCATGGGCGCCAGTATCGTGCATGACCAATAAATCGTCGATATTAATATGCGGTAACTTTCTGTCGACCGCAAACTTGTCCCGGTTCTCGCAGAGAGAGCCTGTTACATCGTAGACATGATCATGGGGCTTGTCTTCTTTGTTTAGTACTGAAATATGATGATAAGCCTCATAGACCGCAGGGCGCATTAAATTTGCCATACATGCATCAAGACCTATAAATTTCTTGTATGTATCTTTAATGTGCAATACTCGTGAAACAAGATAAGCATATGGCCCTGTTATCATTCTTCCGCATTCCATAAAAAGGCCTACCGGGTCTAAACCATTTGCCTTGATTATTTCATCATAAGCGCTTCTTATGCCGCTACTGACATCATCCAGGCTTACTGCCGCCTCCTCAGGTTTGTAAGGAATGCCGATACCACCGCTGATGTTCACAAACTCAACCTTTATACCTAAACGCGATCTGATTTCCAAAACCAGTTCAAACATCATTTGCGCCGTATCAATAAAATATTGAGAATTAAGCTCATTCGAAGCAATGAAAGTATGTAACCCAAATCGCTTGGCTCTTTTGTTTTGAAGCAAACTGAGCCCGTCGAATACCTGTTCACGCGTAAATCCGAACTTAGCTTCTTCCGGGTTACCCATTATAAAGCTTCCTTGCCTGAGATTTCCCGGATTATATCTTACTGATATCAAATCAGGAATCCCACAGTGCTTTTCAAGAAAAGGAATATGGCTGATATCATCCAAATTTATCGTAGCACGCATTTCCATAGCTTTTTTGAATTCATGCGCCGGGGTATCGTTTGAAGTAAACATGACTTCTTCACCAACAATTCCCACCTTTTCTGAAAGAATCAGCTCCGGAAGAGAACTGCAGTCAGTCCCAAAACCTTCTTCCTTGAGAATTTTGAGTATAAACGGGTTGGGAGTTGCTTTTACAGCAAAATATTCCCTGAACCCCTTGTTCCAGGAGAATTGTTTAATGAGGTTTCGAGCATTTTCACGGATGCCTTTTTCATCATATATGTAAAATGGCGTCGGGAACTGTTCAGATATGCGTTCGATTTGGTCTGGAGTAAATGGAAGCTTTTTGGCAGTCATCTTCTGTCGGACCCTTTGTTTTAAACTTTGGAAATAAGCCTGAATAAAAAATGCACTGGGCTAAAAGTCAGGGTATGCCTATAAAAAAAATTGACGGGTGATTATTTAATCATCGCTTCACTTTGCAGTGATCAAGCGCACACTAAACCTTAAGAAAGGAAACATAAATTTTATACTTGGAGTAAAAAAAAATTGCAATGCGATGCCAAAAAATTATTTTATTTCAAGTCCCATCACGTCTGGGCATCAATATCCCCGGACTCTATCAACTGGCCCATACCGGTTGCCAATTTCATGGCTTTCTGCGAATTCAGCTTCTGGGGCTGGCTTCCGGACAGGAAATCCAGTGTGGTTTCTTCTAAAATAATGGAAAGATTCTTTTTACATAAAAAGTGAAGAAAGCCACGAAATGAAGCGATGCTTTTGGGAAACACCTTGATGGGAAAATCGTCAAAAACAATATTATCAAGATCACAGACAAAAGGACGCTCGATTGAACTGACAAAAATATAAAGCTTTGTCACTTCTTCTGTGTCACCACTTTCATTAAATGCTGCCAAAGCGATGATATTATCATAGGAGGTATCAGAAACGTCTGCTGTGTTAAAATTGATTCCCTCTGATCCACCGGACACTTTTTCCACAGCCACCGGTTCAAACCGTTCTTCCGGCTTTTTCAAAAGCATAATAACGACCACCCGGGGTTCGGCACGCCCGTTATCTTCTTCGGGCGCAACCACATCAGCAGACGGAGCGAGTTCCCCGGCAGGGGCTGGGGCAGCAACAGAAGGGGCTGGGGCGGAAGCGACTTCTTTTTCCGGCGGACCAATGGGCGGATCGATCTTGCAAACAGCCCCGGTTGACGAAATAGCCCGGACATATTTCTTTGCGGTTTCAAGATTAATATCTTTTTTAATCACCGCGCCCTGTTTTTTTAACAGCATACCGATTTTATCGACCGACGTTTTAAACAAAGCTGCCATGCGCTGCGTTACGTCACTTTCTGATTTCCCGTCAGCCAGTTCTCCGGTAAGTACTACCCGGTAAATATTTTCGGTCATTTTTTTCTCTCTTATGTCCTTTGGTTTAAAATAAAAGCAGGAATGGTCAGTATTCGCCGATACAGCATACAGCTTTTCCAATCATTTTTTATAGTTACAGATAACTGATTGTATTGATAGATATTTTATTAGTCAAGAGTTAAAATACGTTCTTCGAAATCCATCCAGAATATAGATAAATACCGGCACCACCACCAGCCATGAGCAGATGTGGAAATAAACAGACAACTCCCGGGCAAAATGCGAGTTGACAAACGGCTGCTGAAAAATCAAAACAAAAAACATTAAAAAACCCGCCAACGCAACGGGGATAATCAAAAACTTATAGAATGGGTCATAAAAGGCATTTGAGTGGCTGATAAAATCCAGTTTGCTGTACATTAAAAGGGAAATGACAATAACAGAGATACTGAGAAGAAAAATACTATCAAAAAAAGTAAATGCCATCAGAGCCGCGCATGCACCAGCCGGCGACGGCATGCCTTCAAAATCCTGTTTTTTGCTTTTATCTTCATTTGCCTGCAGACGGACGGTGAATCTTGCCAGGCGCAGATGAACATAAATAAAATAAAAAAGGGCAATAGCAATACCCAGATACGAACTTCCACCTTTGATTGCTGAAAATCTCAAAAAAATTATCACTGCCGTGGCCAGCCCGAATGTGGATAAATCAGTGGAGGAATCCAGGCAGGCCCCAAAATCCGAATGAGAATTCAGTTTCCGGGCCAGAGGGCCATCAAAAGCATCGCACATCCCCGCAGCCAGGACCCAGAACAAACAGATAAACGGCCGGTAGTGCACTTCAATTTCCGGCATGGCAAAAAAAACGGCGGTCACCCCGCACAGATAGTTACCGATGGTAAACAGGTTTGGAATCATAACAATGTACCAGGCACGGTCAGATTCCTTAAACTGGGATTTGGTGTAGTCATTCACATAGGAAAATGACTTGAAATATGGAAAGACGGAAATAATGGTGGAAAATGACAACAGGATGATTCCCCATAAAATAAAATTTGCTGCAAACAACGATTTGGCCATTGGCTCAATCAGGACGGTTTCCGGTAACACACCAGACCTTAACAAAATAATATACAGCGTCGTAAACTGGACCCCGGTTTTTATTTTTCCGAGCCACCGGGCACTGGCATCCTCACCCTTGCGGCGTAATCGCATGCGCTGAAGCATACTGATGATTTCTCTTGCAAACACAATTCCAAGTGCCCACCACCGGAACTCCCCGAACATATAAGCGGTTACTGCAAGACAAAAGGTCACCCACTTATCCGCCGCCGGATCAAGGGATTTACCGTCTTCGGTGATGGCATCCCATTTTCTGGCAAACCGACCATCTAAGGAATCCAACAGGCAGACCAGTGCAAAACATAAGTGAAACGAAAAAGCGGCAAAAACATTATGCAGCATGTTGAAATAGAAAACACAAAAAATCCAGCCCCCTAAGGGAAACCGAAGATAACACATAAAATTCGGCATATTAATTGTATATTTTCCAAACAATGGGTGAACATCCGCCCCTGTTTTTTCTCGATTCGGCCCGAGAACGATACGATCAAGAATAAAAATGATCACAAGGATCAAAACCGCATTCAATACGCCGATCAGGGAGAAAGCGTCTAAAAACTTCTGTATCATATGCTTTTCCATTTCCTTTGATTATAGAAGGATGTGTTTTATATGCACAATGCTATATCATGAATGATGCATACATTGCCACAACTATCTACTTTACAAACCCGTTATATATTGATACGGTGCGATTCCTGAAACAATGTCTTC
>CAZQLG010000173.1:0-6173 GCA_964594105.1 uncultured Desulfococcus sp.
CGGAGAAAAAAATGTTAAACACATACCGCCAGCTGGCCGTTTTGGATCAGTTGTATAAAATATATGATCAGTTTGTCGACTCACTTGACATTGTGTGCGAAAAATTTTGTGCAGACTGCTGCACCTGCAATGTTACCATGACCACTCTTGAAGCTCATAAAATCGTCTCTGCACTGGACCTCAATTCTAAAAAAGCCATACAGGACAAGCTGAATCAGCAACTGAAGAAGCAACGGTTTATACCCAAAATCACCACCAATCAGCTGGCCAATATCTGTCTGTCCGGTGATGAACCGCCGGAAGAAACAATTGACCCGTCATGGGGAACCTGCCCGCTATTAACCGACAATGCGTGCCCGATTTATGATCTCAGGCCCTTCGGCTGCCGGTGCATGGTTTCAACGCAACGGTGCAGAGATACAGGAGTTGCTGAAATCGATGAATTCACCATCACCGTCAACCACGTATTCCTACAGTACATTGAGCACATTGACCAGAACGGATTTTCCGGAAATCTTTCTGATGTATTGGCCCACACAATTTTCAATGAATCAGCCGATACAGGGACAGAAATCACGATCCGGCAGACAACGCTGATTAAAAATACCCCTTTGAGTGCTCTGCTGATCCCGCCGGCGCATAGAGGAAAAATCGAACCGATTCTGACGTCACTGCGTACCATAGAAGCCTGATAAAATATACGATTGGGAGCTGTTTTGCTTTTTATCTAAATCAATGTGACCGGTTCCATGAAAACAATAATGTTTGCCATCAGACCTTACGCCACTTTCTGGAAAAATTATTTACGCCCCCATGTCATCCGGATCAATGTCCGGAAATTCAGGTTCCTTTTTTTCCAGAAATGCAGCCACGCCGTGAAAACACTCACCGGAAACGATCAGGGAGACCGCCTTGTCCGCTTCCAGATCCAGAGATCGATTCAACGACTGGTTTTGACTTTGACGGATAAGATTTAGTGCATACCTGACTGCCCGGGGACCATTTTTTGCAATCATTTCCGCCAGACGAAGCGCTTCATCCAGGCATTCGCCCGGCCGGCTGATCCGGTTTACCAGCCCGAGATTAATTGCTTCTCCGGCCTGGACTTTGCGGGCAGTAAGAATCATATCCGCCGCCCGTGAAGGCCCGATCAGATGAGCCAGCGTAGCCCCCCCGCCCCAGTCCGGCATCAGCCCCAGACGGACTTCCGAAAAACTGATCACTGCATTGGGGTCCATTACCCGCATATCGCATCGAACGGCCAGTTCAGCGCCGCCGCCATATGCCAATCCATTTAAGGCGGCAATAATCGGGACCGGCAAAGAGACAAATTCATCCACGATCTTTCTCAGACGAGAAATCAAATCTTCCGCCGGGGCACTGTCCGCTTCCTCAACCGCATTGATCAGCTTTGCCACCCACGGATTATCCGGGTTGACATCAAACCCGGCGGAAAAAACATTTTCACTGCCACCGGTAATAACGACAGCGCGGGGCAAATTCTGTTTTAACTCATTTGTGACCTGCGCAAGCGCCAGAAACATGTGCTCATTAAACGCGTTCCGACGATGGGGCCGGTTCATGGTCACAACCGCAACTTTGCCTTTTCTTGCAAGAAAAATTCCTTCTTCAGACATATCCTTCTCTCCCGGAGTTTATTTCAATAAACCGTCTATATACATAATGAAAATCTACCAATAATAACGGCCGACTTCAATGGCTATTTAACCTCAGCCATATATCCGACAGCAACATGAACATCTATAAACCCATTCCGTTAAAAATTACGGGTGAAAATTACTTGTATGTAATGGCTAACCAGATTAAACTACAAGAATAATTGTTTTAAATAAACAACCCGAAAATCACACTGGACATTTCAAGATATTAAATAAACCGTTTCAAAATAAGGCGAATTAATGAAAAAAACAAAAATTATCGCAACCATCTCAAACCATATGTGTGATGTCTCTTTACTGGAACAGATGTTTGCCGCAGGGATGAATGTCGTCCGAATGAATACCGCCCACCAGACACCTGAAGAAGCCTTAAAGGTGGTCCAGAACGTTCGGGCGGTCTCCGACCGGATTGCCCTGATGATTGATACCAAGGGCCCTGAAATCCGTATTACGGAAATGGCCACCGAAATACCCGTCAAATCCGGGGATATTCTCTCCATTAAAGGAAACAAAGACAAATCATCATCAGATGAATGTCTGTTTGTCAACTATGACAACTTTGTCGACGACATGTCACCCGGGGACAGGATATTAATTGATGACGGAGAAATTGAACTGTGTGTTGTAGACAAAAAAAGTGATTCCCTGACATGTGAGGTCAGAAACGACGGGTCCATCAAAAGCCGGAAAGGCGTTAATCTACCGTCCGTGAAAATAAAAAATCTGCCGGCCCTCAGCGAAAAGGACAAAACCTTTATTGAGTTTGCTGCCGAACATAACATTGATTTCATCGCTCATTCGTTTGTCAGGCGAAAAGAAGATGTCATCGCTATTCAGGAAATCCTGGATGCAAAAAACAGCCCGGTCAAAATCATCGCCAAGATAGAAAATCAGGAAGGTGTCGATAATATTGATGAAATACTTGATCATTGTTTTGGTGTCATGATTGCCAGAGGCGACCTGGCCATCGAAATCCCGGCGGAAAGAATACCGATTATTCAGAAAAAGCTGGTCCGAAAATGTATTGAAGGACGAAAACCGGTAATTATCGCCACCCAAATGCTCCAGTCCATGGTGAACTCACCAAGGCCGACGCGCGCCGAGGTGTCTGATGTTGCCAACGCCTGCCTGGATCATACGGACGCGATCATGCTCTCCGGAGAAACCGCTAACGGAAAATATCCGGTGGAAGCCGTAAAAATGATGACTAAGATAGCCGTTGAAGTGGAGTCCAGCCTCAGCACATTTATTGATACCTCCTATAAGAGCGACAATGATGTTACCGGTTATCTTTCCAAGGCGGCTGTAAAGTCATCACTGCGACTGAACACCAAAGCCCTGATTGCCGATACCATCAGCGGCAAAACCATAGTAAGCCTGGCTGCCTATCGCGGTGAAAACAGGATTTATGCATTTTGCTACAGCAAACGGGTAATGAGGGAGCTGGCCCTATCCTTCGGTGTCCGTTCGTATTATATGAAACCGGATCTGTCGTCCCATGAATTTCTAGAAACCGCTCTCAACCGTTTATTGGCGGAAAACCGTTTTAAAAAAGACGACCTGATAACCGTTCTGGCAGGGAATTTCGGCTCAAACAACGGGGCTTCATACGTTGAAATCAGCACCGCAAAAAATCTATTGAAACGAAAATAATATCAAAAAATGATAATATGGTTATGAACCAAATTAACGAAAAAACCTGCAAACGCTGCCATAAAATCAAACCGCGTGACGACTTTTATGAAAACAAGTACAGCCCGGACGGCCGATATGCCTTCTGCAAAATCTGCTTTGATCAATTTGCTCAAAAATTAAAGGAAAAGGAAGAGGAAAAGGCATCTGCCCCGCTGACTAAAACATGTGAAAAATGCGGCAAAATCAGACTCATTGACGCGTTTGACGATCGTCCGGATACGCCTGACACCAAAGACGACTGGTGCAAAGATTGTCGGCAACAGCAAAATAACCTGAAAAAACAACCGGCTGAAAAAGAAAAAAAACCAGACCCGCCAGCACCCACAATCAAAAAATCCAAACCCCGTGATCTTCCCCCCCAAAAAGACAAAATCCAGGAACCAGCTGACAATTTTGACTTTATTGAATATTTGCTTGAAAACCAGGCCCTTGAAAAAAACCTGCCCCTTAAAAGACCACAACGACCGAAACAGATAACCAAGATCAAGGTCCGCAAAAGGGTGTGCAACGGCTGCGGGAAAACAGAGGAAATCGACCAGGTTGAAAAGAATACCGTCATCCCGGCGCATGCCTGGTTCTGTGATTTCTGTCGACAAAGGGAAGCAAAAAGGCGGGTACGAAAAGGCGTTACGATTCAGGATTACTGGGGGCGCGAATTTAAAATTAAAAAAATCATCAACAATCACTTAGTCATGGGCATTTTGAAAAACAAATACGGTAAATGGGAAAAAAGGCCCTTAAAAATTTACGGCAACTGGGAAACACCGTAAAAACTTTTCATGGTGATTTATTATCACTGCATGAACGCATAACTTGTCAATTATATCAAAATATTACAAACGAGTTAGCTGAAAAATATCCAGGACCTGCGTTGGCTTACAATTCATCGACGGGAAGTGCATCAGCAGTTGTACCCCCGTGAACGGGTACGATAAATTGAGGCGTTGATCATCGTTTCGGCCACAATCCCTGTCGCGTAAGAAACGCGACCTACAACCCATCTCCCATGATTTCAACTTCGTAGGCCGGGATTCTTTCCCGGCGATTTTTGATGATTGACCGGAACGATGATCAACGCCTAAATTGATTATTTCTTATAGGGATTTAATTCCCCATCCGGACAGGTTTTCCATCTTTTATAAATCCAAAGCCAGAGTTCCGGGTGTTTCAAAATAATTTTCTGAACGGCATCGGCTTGATTCTGATTATTCATCATCAGCTCTTTTTCAGGGTCTTCGGGGCACGCCAGCCAGGGAAGCTCATCTCCTATAATCATTTTAAACGCTTTTGGACCCTGCTGAACCATAAACCCCGGTATCACGGCAGCCCCTGACTCCCTGACTATATAAGCCGTTGATTTGACAGATGAAGTTTTTTTCCCCATCCAGTCAAGAAAAACACCCCGCCCTCTTTTCATGTTATGATCAATGGCCAGAACAATTGATTCTCCACGCTTTAAACCGGAAAAAATCTGATCCATCGAATTCCTGATGTCAATGCCCCCCATATTCATTGCCGTTCTGGCATCACCAACAAATTTGTTGATTACCGGGTCGACGACGCCATCAGAAACAACTGCCGTCGGGTAACCGGACATCCCCACCTTTCCACCGGCAAGATCCCACATGCCGATATGCCCCCCGATAAAAAGAACGCCCTTTTTTTTATTTGCGGCTTTCTTAAGGACTTCTTCGTTAACCAGCTCGCAGTGTTTTGCCCAGAATGTTTCTCCGACAAACGGTAGCCGCATATAATTAATTATAACATGACCAAAGTTTATCATAGAGGCTCTGTAAATAGCCTTTTTCTCTGCTGCCGATTTTGTATCGCCATATACGATGTCAAGATTCGTTGAGGCGATATTCTCTTTAACTTTAATAAAATACAATATCTTACCGATAAATGTGCCTAAATAATAGGCAACCCGGTGGGGCAGGCACCTGAGAAAGGTTATAAATATCCAGATTAAAATTCTCTTTACAAAATATCCCTTTATCTCTTTTTGAGGAAAATACCTTCGCGTATACGCCTGAATTGCTTCAACAGAAACGGGCAAGTGGGTAAAAGCAAATGGTTCATTCATATCACAATTATCCGGCATCATTATTTCCTTGTGTAACAAAATTAAATATCAAAAAAGACCTTATTTAAAAAGCCGACCGATTAAAATCCAATGCAAAAATAAAAAGATACAGCAACACTGTCGTTGTGGCAAATATTCCATGCAATTCAGGAGATATATAAACGGCTATTGTTTTTTATTATCCAAAATGTCATTATTAAATAAACAGGATCAGTATAGTATTTTTATTCTAATCTCTCAATAACCAATTCAATAAATAAAGGAGATGGAGCGATGAAAGAGCTGATTAAGTATATTGCCCAGTCACTGGTTGATGATCCGGAACAAGTAACGGTTAAAGAGTTGGCGGGAAACCATTCCTCTGTTTTAGAATTAAAAGTTGCCAAAGAAGATATGGGAAAAGTTATCGGAAAAAAAGGCCAAACAGCTCAAGCGATGCGATTGATCTTAAGTGCTGCATCAGCCAAGATAAAAAAAAGGACGATTTTGGAAATTATAGAATAATGGGGAATAAAAAAAGACCCCCTGGTACCTGTCATTCTGATCCCGGGGGGTCTTCCATGTTACTTGTTTCTAAACTTCTGAAATGATTAATAAGTTATCTTCTCAAACAGTGGTGATGCGTCACCATGACAAACTTTTTATTCATCGATCAAACTTTAAACTTTAAACTAATAATTCCAGCCCAAAAAACCAAAGGCAAGAATATTCATAAT
>CAZQLG010000174.1:0-6166 GCA_964594105.1 uncultured Desulfococcus sp.
TTTGCGGGGATCAATATTCATTCCTTCCATTTCACGAACCAGACTGATCGCCAGCGTGGGGGTGGACACCAGAACCGTTGTTCGAAAATCACGCATAATTTTAATTTGGGCGGATAATTTTCCGGCTGACATGGGAATGACGGATGCCCCTATTTTTTCAGCACCCACCTGAATGCCGAACGGGCCGGTGGTGATTCCGAAATTTAACGCAATCTGAACAACATCATCTTTGCTGATACCGACAGCAGTAAAATTTCTGGCCATCAGTTCCGCCCAGTGATTGATGTCATTTTGTGTAAAACCAATAACAATGGGGTCTTCAAAATTAATGGATGCCGTATGCAGCCGAACCACCTCTCTTAAAGGAACGGCAAACATATCATAGGGATAATTTTCAGAAAGATCCTGGCGGGTGATGAACGGCAGGCGTTTAAAATCAGAAAATGTGCTGAGATCTTCAGGCATAAAGTCGACTTTTCTGAATATCTTGCGATAATGCCGGACATTTTTATACACCCGGTTCAGGGTTGCCTGAAGTTTTTCAAGCTGAATCTGCTTGATTTCATCCCGGCTCATGCATTCAATTTTTTTATCCCAGAATTCCATAATTTTCATTTCCTTAGTTAGGGTAAAAGGTTTAAGGCGTAAGGTATAAGGTGTTAAAAATAAATTTCCTTCTCCTCGTCAACGCTCTTTTACCTTCAACCTTCAACCTTTGACCTATCTACCTTCAGCCTTCAACCTTTTCCTATTCCCATATTTCTTTCTGTTCCCTGCCCAGGTACGCCCGTTTTACCTCCTGGTTGGTCATGAGTTTTTCAGCATCTTCTTCCAGCACGATCTTACCGGTTTCTATAACATATCCCCTGTCGGCAATTTTTAATGCGGCATTGGCATTCTGTTCGATTAAAAGCACTGTGAGTTTTCGGTCAGCCTGCAATTTTGCAATCAGTTGAAAAATATCTCTGATAATCAGCGGCGCAAGTCCCATCGACGGTTCATCAAGCAGCAACAACTTGGGGCGAGACATGAGCGCCATTGCAATAGCAAGCATCTGCTGTTCCCCGCCGCTTAATGTGCCGGCAAACTGGGTCCGGCGTTCCTTTAAAATAGGGAACAATGCAAAAGTCTGCTCAATATCCGTCTTGAGCTGTTTTTTACCGTAATGCTTATAAATTAAATACCCGCCCAATTCAAGATTATCATAAACAGACATGGGCCGAAAAATCTGACGCCCTTCAGGCACATGGGCAATGCCCATATTCACAAGTTTTTCAGGGCTGGCGCCGGTGATTTCCTGGTCATTAAAATAAATTTTACCGCCCCGAACCGGCTGAAGTCCGCTGATTGTCCTTAGTGTAGTGGTTTTACCGGCCCCGTTCGCCCCAAGCATGGTCACGATTTCGCCTTCGCTGACATGCATGGTCACATTCTTTAAAATGTGTATCAGGCCGTAATAACTATTTACATTCACCAAACGAAGCATAATTTTTTAGGTGTATAGGTTGAAGGTTGAAGGCTGAAGGTCAATTAATAATTGTCTTCATCCATTCACCCCAGTTGTTAATATTTATCAATAGTCGCAAAAAAAATCAGACCTTGACGGCAAAGTATAAAAGTTCACCAATCATTAAAACTGGTAAGATACGTAAAACCTTCGTAATGATAAGTACTTTTAGTACTTTGAAGCAACAAAGGTTGCAGCGTAACGCAGAAGTTGGATTTTTTACGAAGCCGTCATTATTCGCCCAAATATGCCGCAATAACATCCTTATTCTCCTGGATTTCCGCAGGCGAACCTTCAGCAATCAGACGGCCGAAATTAATCACGGCCACGTAATCTGAAATATCCATCACCAGTTCCATATCATGCTCAACCAACAGAACCGTAATATTCATCTGTTTGATCTTTCCAATCAGCTCGCCCATGGCAATGGTTTCCCGAGCATTTAAACCGGAAGCCGGTTCATCAAGCAGCAGCAATTTGGGTTCAAGCGCCAATGCTCTGGCAATTTCGAGCATACGCTGATTCCCAAGAGGGAGACTACCGGCGAGTGTATGAGCGTATTGTGCAAGATTTAAAAAATGAAGCTGCTCCTCTGCCGCATCCTGAATCCGTTTTTCCTCTTTTCGTAAAAAAGGCGGCACTAAACACGAATGCAAAATCCCGGCACGGGAACGAAGATGCCGCCCGACCATGATATTTTCTACCACACTCATTTTCGGAAAAATCTGAACATTCTGGAACGTCCGACCAATACCGATTGACGCAATGGTGTAAGGTTTCATCTTATTAATGACACGACCTGCAAACCGAATATGCCCGGATGTGGGAGGAAGAAACCCGGTAACCAGATTAAAAATTGTTGTTTTTCCAGCACCGTTAGGCCCGATCAGAGATGTGATGGAGCCTTTTTCAATATTTAATGTTAAATCGGAAACAGCAACAACACCGCCAAAATTTTTCCGCAACATTTCAAGTTCAAGGATACTATTCGACACGATCCGCACCACTTTCTGAAAACTTTTTACCTAAAACTTTCTTAATAGATGCTTTTATAAAACTAATGGCTTTAACGAGGCCGATAAATATCCCTTCCGGTAAAAAAAGCATAATAATCAAAAGAATGCCGCCATACACCAGCGTATCGTAGTCCGGTTGATATTCAATGCCAAACACCTGCAGATAATCGGACAAAAAAGATAAAAATTCCGGCAACAGTGAAAGCACAATGGCACCAATCATTGCCCCCCAGATATTATGCAATCCGCCTACCGCTACCATGGTGATAAGCAGCACGGAATGTGAAACATCAAACGGACCGGGATCAATATAATTCATATAATAGGCATACAAGCTCCCGCTTATCGAAGCAAACACCGCACTGAGCATAAAAATCTGCACTTTATAAGAAGTAATGTTAATACCCAGTGAAGATGCAGCATCTTCACTGCCATGAAGGGCCTGCAGGCCGCGCCCGACTCTTGAATTAATCAGGTTAAACGCGATATAAACACCGAGGGCAACAACACTCCATGAAAAATAAAAATACTGTCTGTCTGAATTTAAAACATACCCGAAAAGATCCAGCCGGGGAATATTAACAAGCCCTGAAGGCCCCCCGGTAAGATCAACGGCTGCCACAGCGATAATATGAACAATGGATGCAAACCCCAATGTGGCCATGGCAAGATAATGACCTTTTAATCTCAGCGCAGGTATTCCAAGGCAAAACGCTATGACAATAACAAGCAAAATTCCACAGAGCATCGCAAGCCATGGAGACCATGCAAATTTAGACGTTAAAATACCTGACGTATATGCGCCGATAGCAATAAATGCGCCATGGCCGATGGAGATCTGCCCGGCATATCCCATGAGCAGACACAGACCGATACATGCCAAACAGTTGAACGCAGTAAATATTAGTACGCCAAGATAATAATCATTGGTAACGAAAAATGGAAGCAATACAATCCCAATGATTAAAGCTAAGAATCCAACGCTGTTTTTTCCACCCATATTAAAACTCTTTTAACCTCATGGCTTCTGAACTTCCAAAAATACCGCTGGGTTTTATAAACAAAACAAAAAGCAGAATTACCAGTGCGATAGCATCCATATAGTGAGATGATATATATCCCGCACCAAACGCTTCTAAGACGCCCAACAGAACACCGGCAACAACGGCCCCCATACTGTTACCGAGCCCTCCCAGGACAGCTGCGCCAAATCCTTTTAAACCCAGCATCGCCCCCCGGGCATAGTCCATCTGGATAATCGGAGTAATAATAATACCGGCAATAGCCCCGATACCGGCTGATAAAGCAAACGACAGCATAACCATTTTCCGGTCATCAATCCCTGCCAACCGGGCAGCATCCCGATTAATGGCACACGCACGCATACATTTTCCTGTCATGGTGTAATTAAAAAAGATAACATATGCAACAACAAGAAAAAGAAGAATCGCAAAAATCCATAATGTCTGCGGCAGAATCGTGGCCCCATAGAAATCAAGGGACTCTGAGCTCGAAAAATGCCGCATGTAATGGGACCCTTTTCCCCAGAAACACATTGCCGCACCTTTAATGATAATTGAAACAGCAATGGTAATGATGATCAATCGTAAAACAGTCGGTTCTTTGACAGGATTAATGGTCAGACGCTCCATCAACACGCCGACAACGATTACAAACAGGACCGTCAGGATAAAGGCAAAAACAATTGACAGGTTAAATGCCATTGTCAATGACACCATCATCAATCCACCCAAAACCACAAATTCCCCCTGGGCAAAATTGATAATCCCGGTCGAATTGTAAATCATGTTAAACCCCATTGCGACCATGGCGTAAATGCTGCCGCGCTGGATTCCCATGATTAAAAACTGAAGCACGTCAACGAATGTGCCGTCTGGATAATTCATGAAGCCCGCCTGTAAGTGCCCGAACAAAAACCGCTAATTACTTCAATTTCTGCGTTGGGCTCAAATTTTAATACTCAAAATACTAAATGTATTCCTGCGTTTAAACTTTTCGCCCGCCTTGAACTTGAAAAAATTTTCAATTTTTTGTGCAGGCACTTTAAATTGTTCATCGTATAAAAAATCAAACTATCAGATAAAACTTATCCGCTGTTGATGATTTTGCCCATCATCAACAGCGGATAATTATTAAAATGATGTCATTAAAAATAAAAGATGTTTTTCAGTCAAATATTAATCTTGATGATCTCGTAAAAAGTAAGATTTCGATGGCAAAGAAAAAAACTCCACCAAATCTTATAAAATTGGCAAGGCGCCCAAATCCTGAGTGATGATACGTACTCTTCGTACTTTGAAGAAACGAAGGATGCAGCGCAACGCAGAAGTTGGACTTTTTACGAAGCCATTAATCTTTTAAAACAACAAATTTACCATCTTGTACCGTCAGCATCTCAAACGCATCTTTTCCCAATCCGCAGTGATCTTTCGGTGACATTTTAAAAATACCGGCAGTCCCGACAAATTCCGCATTTTCAATTTCATCACGAAGCTTTGCAGGGTCATCTCCGACTTTTTTCAAAGCATTGACAACAATCCACAATGCATCATAAGCATGGCCGCCGAAGGTGCTGACCGTATCATTATATGTTTTTTCATATGCTTCTTTGTAATCTACCAGAACCTTTTTCTGGGGATTTGAATCCGGGACTGAGTCTGCGGCAAGGAGGCGTCCTCCGGGAAACATGATGCCGTTTCCAGCTTCACCGGCTGCAGCTGCATATTTAACATTTCCGAATCCATGGCTCTGATACAGGGGAATTGCCAGCTTAAGCTGCTTCATATTCTGGGGAACAATTGACTGCGCCGGAACAATCGACCAGTTGACCAGTGCCTGGGCACCGGCATTTTTTATTTTCAGCAACTGTGCGGTCATATCTGTATCGGACGGACTGTAGGTTTCATCAGCGACAATTTCAAGTTTATATTGAACGGCAATATCCTTTAACTGAGCACGGCCGGCAGCGCCAAAACCAGTTGTTCCGGTAATGATACCAATCTTTGTGATTCCCTTGGTTGCCAAGTGATCATAAATTCTTTTTACGCAATCACTGTCTCTTTGCGGGACTTTAAATACCCATTTTCGCTCTTGGACCGGTGTTACGATTACTGCAGCACCCGCACAGGAAACCAATGGAACTTTTGCTTCAGAAACAACCGGAATGACGGCCATGCTCGTACCACTTCGCGATGGACCGATAATAGTGCAGACTTTATTATTATTTATAAGTTTCTTTACCGCATTAACCGCACGCGTATTTTCACCGCCTGTATCTTCCAAATGTAAAACAAGCTTGTGTCCGTTAATGCCGCCTGCAGCGTTAATCTCTTTTGCGATCATTTCAGCTGTATTCCACTCAGGTTCACCTAGCCAGGAAGCCTTCCCGGTTTTGGCAAATACACATCCCACATCATAATCTTTCAATACGGCATTTTCTTCCGCATACAGACTCGGAGTAGAAAAAGCAAATAAGACTGCGACTGCCATCGACAAAATTAAAATTCTTTTTTTCACGGTAAAAATCCTCCTGTGCGTCTATTAATAAAAAAAGTGCTCTTTACCTGCCTCCAATATATACATAAGTCCGTATCAGACTGAACTTTAATTTTGCCAATTAATC
>CAZQLG010000175.1:0-6155 GCA_964594105.1 uncultured Desulfococcus sp.
TTTGAGAGACTGCCGCGTAAAACTGCATTACAGGCACGCGCCCTCCTGGACGGTGCATTTCTTGACCGGAAAGAGAATGTACTGGCGTTCGGAAATCCGGGAAGCGGAAAGACTCATCTTTTATGCGCGATTTCTCAGGAATTGATAATGAAAGGCAGGAGGATTCTTTTTTGTTCCTGCAGCTTTCTGGTACAGGAACTGATGAAAGCCAAAAGCGAACTTAAGCTTGAGCGAATGCTTAAAAAGCTCTCAAAGTATGAGGCTCTTTTGCTTGATGATATTGGATACGTGCAGCAGACACGTGAGGAAATGGAGGTTCTGTTTACCTTGCTTGCCTGCCGGTATGAAAGAGCCAGCATAATGCTTACAAGCAATCTCCCGTTTTCCAAATGGGAAGGAATTTTCAAAGACCCCATGACAACAGCTGCAGCTATAGACCGGCTAGTACATCACAGCGTCATAATTGAACTTAATGTCAAAAGTTATCGTCTGGAATCAGCCGAGAAAAGAAAGGAGGCAGAACCGAAAAAACAGTAGTAACGCCAAGTCCATGCTATGGGTTTTTCGCTTTTGGGCACTCACAGAGAAGAGGGTAAGAAAAAGGGGATATGTTTTATCCCCCTCTTCTCCGTTCATGCACCTGATACGGCGCTCGGGTTGCTCCCCAGCAGAGCCCTATCCTCCGATCAGGTGCATGAATTATAGCAGATATTTTTCTTTAAGCAATAACAAAAAATGGCAGAGGAAAACGGGAATTATAGTTGTCGTCGACCGGTAAAAGTAGTTGTCGTTGGACGGGAGTTATAGTTGTCGCTGACCGGTAAAAGTAGTTGTCGTCGAACAGAGGTCTTATGATGGAAGATAAACCTAAAAATATTTTTGGTTATTGTAGATGTTCTACTGTTGGTCAATCAACCCTTATACAAGAGGAGGTCTTAAAATCTAGATATCCAAAAATAACTATTAGAACAGAAAAAAAAAGTGGAACAACTAGAGAAAGACCAGTGTTAAACCTATTACTTGATATGATTCAAAAAGGTGATAAAATTGTAGTTTACAAACTGGATAGACTGGGAAGAAATCTAAAAGATCTTTTAGACATTGTAACTGAAATTGAATCCAAGGGTGGAACTCTTGAAGTCTTAGATTTCAATATAGATACAGGAACTTCTACTGGTAGATTATTTCTTTCTCTCCTTATGATGTTTAGTGAATATGAAAACAACTTAAGGAGAGAAAGACAATTAGAAGGAATTAAAAAATGTAAGGAGAACAATGGTTATAAGGGTAAACAACCAAATCTTGAAAGGAAAAATTCAATTATTAAATTATTAAAACAAAATGTTTCTGTTATTCAAATTTCCAAACAGTGGAATTGTTCAAGAGGACTTGTATATAAGATTAAAAAAGAATCAATGATATGTTCCAAGTTTTAACTTGAATTAATTGACTTTTTTAATTATACCTGATTGATTTTTATTCCTCATAAAAATTGATTTTAAGAGGTTTGTTTTTAATTGTAGTAGATGATTAAGGGTTCTACTTAAACTCAGTTAAAAACCCTTAATCTGGTTGATTTAAGGGTATGTTTATAAATTTCTAGGAAGTTTTCTTAAGATTGAAATAATCCTTTCTTTCAATCTTTCATCCTTACTTAAAGAAAAGATTAAAGGTTGAATCTTTCAATTGTTGAAAAAAATATCAGTTTCTCTTTTACAACCTTTCATATTAATTAAATATTTCTTGATTTGATTTTTCACTAATAAGGTATTTTTACTTTCATTCAGGTCATTATCTTCAGTGATTTGTAATTCCTCACAAAGATTTGTAATTTCTTCTTCCATTGATTCAAAATTCATTCACTCATTAAATTTCATTTATTTCTCTCCTAATTTGATTAAATCTAATCTTTGGAACTATTCAATTTCTTATTAATTTGGTCATTGTTATCTCTTGAGATAAAGAGTCATTTTTTAATAATTTTCATTCTTCTAGACTCAATCTAATACTTACTTTTTTTGATTTTAACATAATATTTTCTCCTTAGTTTAAAAAATAATTTTTTTGATTACTGTTCCCCTTTACATCACCTTAATCTCCTCCTTGTGTCTTATCACTTTTAATCCTGTAACAACCTTTCTTTAAGGTCTTTTAAAGATACCTATGGGGGATAAACCCCCACATCACAACTATCCAGTTGTAGGGGGTGGTAATAGACTAGTCCATTTTTAACCAATACATTCACATAAAGGTAAGTATTTAATGGATAAAACACCCTCAAACTGAGTCCCAAACATACTTTTAAAGGGTCTTTAATATGGGTCTTACTGTGTTGTGTGATAATTTCAATTTAAGACAAATATTTCTAATACTGATATCAGGTGTTTTGTTTAATAATCTTTTTATTCTTTTTTTGTTATTAATAAAATTTCTTTCTTTGGTGGTAAGTTTTCTTTTAAATGACCAACCCATCCATCCCTCCAAGGTTCTACTGGTAACCATTCTTGATTTATTGATTGACATAGAAAAAACCTTTAAAACATTTTCTTTAATTTTTTGGTCATTAAATTTTTTAGACCAATAAAAACCAATATTTCTAATGTCTTGTTTCAATTGGTCAATTGGAATAAAGGTTTTTATTCCAATTGACCATAAGGACATACAGGAAGTGTATCTAAAACCAATCTTGGTATCATTCTTCACTTTTAAAAGTGTTTGATAATACCACTTTTGAAGGTTGTTTATTCTGGTAAAATCTATAATTTTTTCTTGATTGTCTGTTGTTTTAATTTTTCTCTTTGGATGGTTGTTTAACTCTTCTGTTGATTTAATTCTATCAGGTATCCCCAACTCAAACATTAGTGTTTCTAAATCCCATATATCTCCTGACTGATATAAGTGGGTTTGGATTTGAATTTTGGAGGATGACCCAGTAAGTCTATATGGATGTGAAAAATTATGAGATATTGAGTCAATTTTTATCTTTTTATCATTATTTTTCAAGGTATCATCTTCAATATCTTCTAAAAATAATAAGGATTCATTCAGTCTCCTGTGTATTAATTTTAAAGTGAATCTATTGTTTGGGACTTCTACAGGTTCAATTTGGTAATACAATTGAACCCCATTTCCTGAATTAAAGATAAAACTTGGTTTTAAGACTTCATAATTATGAATTGACTTTAAAATTTCATACAAGGTTAATGTGGATACATTATCCACATCAACCACCAAACATTTTATTGTTTTCAAATTTTTATCTTTATAATAATTTGAAAAATAGGAACTGAAATAGATAACACAATCATCTCTTTCATAATTTTCAAAGTATAAATCAGTTACATCATCATACTTTTTAAATCTTTTCTTTGGTGGATTATTTACCAGAGTGGTTAACACCTTATCTTCAGGAGAATTGGTGTTATATACAGATTGAAGAAATTTTATAGGAGGGTATTGATTATAATAAGATTGTAAAATTCTATCTTTGTTAAAATAATCTTTTACCCTTGAATTATGATATGTTCCAAGTTTTAACTTGATTTGGTTGGTCATTTGTCAAATTCCTTTATTCAAAACCAAAGATAATTTGACAAAATTTTAAAGGATGAATACCTTTAAGACATCAAACAAAAGTAGTTTTGAGAAGATAAATTTGTGTAGATCTGGACAATCTTAATTAAACAAACTTATCTTATTTTTTTGTAAGGAGTTACAGTGAAATACTGTAACTCCTTTTTTTTATTGTCTTTTTTCATTGAAAATGATATTCTTATATTTTCAAAAAATCAAGAATTATTTCTTAAATGTATTTATATAAAATATCAGGATGTCCTAAAAAGGACATCCTTAATCTAAAAAGACCTTTAAAAGGATTATTTAAATATATTTGAAAAATTGAAAAAAGGAATTAGGGTAAGGAATTTCACTATTTCATAACCCATTGATATATAAGGATTAAAAAAATCAATAATCTTCCTCACAAATCTTTTAAGGTGAAAAAAGGACTTTCTGGATAGATGGTATGGGTCATTAAAAAGGATGTCTTAAAATGTCAGTGAGAAGACATTTTGATTTATAAAAACATCAAAATACAATGTATTTTTGGGGTATACCTGGAGTTAACAAAGTAAAACTGTTCACTATAGACCTTGATTTAATCTATAGTGAACAGTTTTACTTGACTTCTAGACCTATAATGAACATCATAAGACATATTAAACACAAACAAGGAGGTCTTGATGAACGACAATTAAAACTCCCGCCCAGCGACAACTATAATTCCCGCCTGACGACAATTAGAATTCCCGTCCAACGACAACTATAATTCCCGTCTCCAGAAAATTAAATTAGACCATCTTCGCGCAACAAAGGAGGCGAAGATGATCACAAAACACAAAGTGAGGCGTTTGATGGAATTAATACAAAAAGAGTCGAGTTTTGCAGAAGCTGCAGCCAAGGCCGGGATGAGTGAGAAGACAGCTCGTAAATATCGAGATTCCGGGGTATTGCCGGAACAGTCAACAGGAGCTCGTTCATGGCAAACTCGTGCAGATCCTTTTGAAGAGGGATGGGATGAAATCAAAGACCTGATAAAGATTAATCCGGGCCTTGAAGCCAGAACAATTTTTGATCATTTACAGCGGAAATATCCGGGTAAGTATCAGGATGGGCAGGTTCGAACTCTTCAGCGTAAAATCAAACACTGGCGGGCAATAGAGGGGCCTGGGAAAGAGGTATATTTTCCTCAGAAACACATACCTGGCAGGCTTTGTCAGTCTGATTTCACCTGTATGAATAAACTTGGGGTTACGATTCAGAAACTTCCCTTTAATCATCTGATTTATCATTTTGTTCTGACATATTCGAACTGGGAGCACGGAACAATATGTTTTTCCGAGAGCTTTGAAAGCCTGAGCTCTGGTGTTCAAAATGCGTTGTGGAATCTTGGGGGAGTTCCGGAGTATCATCAGTCGGACAGATTAAGTGCTGCTGTAGACAACAAATCTCAACCCGAAAAATTTACCAGGAGATATAAGGGACTTCTGTCACATTATGGATTAAAGGGGCTGAAGATTCAAGCCGGTAAGCCCAATGAAAACGGAGACATTGAGCAGAGAAATTACAGATTTAAAAAGGCTGTTGACCAGGCTTTGATGCTGAGAAACAGCAGGGACTTTGAAGACCGAAAAGAATATGAAATTTTTCTGTCCAAGCTATACAGGCAGCTCAATTTCGGACGTCAGGACAGATTGAAAAAGGAACTGAACCTTCTTCACGATCTTCCAGTCAAACGTCTTGAAGACTGTAAAATTTTAAAGGCTCATGTAGGTCCAAGCAGCACTGTTCGTGTCATGAACAATGTGTATAGTGTACACAGTCGATTGATTGGAGAAGATGTCACAATCAAGCTTTATGCTGAAAATTTGGAAATCTGGTATGGTCAGAAATGCATTCATATCATTGAGCGCCTTCGAGGTCAGGAAAAACATCGAATAGATTTCAGACACATAATAGACTGGCTGGTTAGAAAGCCCGGAGCTTTTAAACGCTATCGCTATCAATCGGATTTGTTTCCCTGTACCTGTTTCAGAATAGCCTATGATGAGCTTTGCAGAGAAGACGGCCGTCATGCTGTATCAAGATATCTTAAAATTCTATTGCTGGCTGCAAAAGAAAATCAGGGACTTGTGGAGGCAGGATTAAATACGCTTCTGAATCAGAACCAGAAATTACGGGCAGAGACAATTAAAGAACTTTTGAAAAAAAATGATAACATCTCTGTGCCTGAGCCTAAAGTAAAACCTGTCAATCTGACAGATTACAATGCTTTGCTTCCCGATGAGCAAGAGGAGGCAGTATCATGAGTGCAGAATACAGCAAAAAGACTCTGGTTTCATGCTTAAAAGAGCTTCATCTGTCTACATTGCGCAGCTGTTTTGAGAGTGAAGCAGAACTCGCAAGAAAAGAGTCAATCCAGTATGAACATTACCTGATGCTTATTGCCGGGATCGAATGCCAGGCACGCAGAGAAAGAAGGACTCAAAGGTTTCTCAATGAGTCTCATCTGCCTCTTGAAAAAAATCTCAATACCTTTGACTTTGAGAGACTGCCGCGTAAAACTGCATTACAGGCACGCGCCCTCCTGGACGGTG
>CAZQLG010000176.1:0-6121 GCA_964594105.1 uncultured Desulfococcus sp.
TCGAGCAGGGACCGAAAGGTCCTTCAGCAGTTAACGTAACGGTTGTTTAACTGACGGACTCATTTATACAAAAAAAGGGCATTTCGGTTTTTTCCGAAATGCCCTTTTTTTTGTTTTTTCCGTCCCGCTTTTTTTTGCCGAAAGCGCATTTTCTGTTTTACTGAACGGAAATTATTTTTTCGCCCGGTTTGTTATATATTTTTTTGACGTTTATTGAGTATCCTATCGGCGCGGGTATTTTTTGGTATGTTTTCAAGCCGTTGAAGATTCGGATAGCTATTTAAATAAGACAGGGAAACCCGGTTGAATTCTTCGAATTTTTCAATATTGCAGACATGTCCGCATTTTTCAATAATATGGATAGATGCCAGGGGATCAGACAGGTAGCTTTGAATAACAAACGGCAGGAACAAATGGTCTTCGTCTCCTGAAATATACAGCCTGGGAATGCTGTTTTGGGCGGGGTCGGGCAGGGAGTCGTAAAAAGGTTCCAGAGATCCCATTAGCTTATACCATTTTTTAAATTCCTGTCCGCCCAGTTTTTTTGCTTCACGGGCAAAAATCCGGCGGGATGCGGCATGGCTTTTCTTCGGCATCATGATAAAGGCAAACAATTTATAAAGCCACATATACGGGATCACCCACTGCAGCAGGGCGCCTGATTTGAGCAAAAAACGCGCCCTGAAATCATATCCCTGGACCGCTCCGCTCAGCGTCATTGTTTTGATCCGGTCGGGTGCCAGTATGCTGAAGGCATCCATCACAATGGTGCCCAGGGAAACACCGACAATATGCGCGGATTCGATATTCTCTTCATCCATGACATTGATGGCACTGTTGGCAAGCGTTTCAAACGTATAAGCGTTTAATTGTTCTATGGTGCAGCCGTGGCCGAACAGGTCGATAAACATCAGGTTGAAATGTTTTTTATATTCATCGACCTGCTTGTAATAGATATTGGAATTGCCGCCCAGGCCGTGCAGAAAAATGACCCAATCGCTGTCTTTGGAAAGTACATGGGGAATATGGCAAAGCATTCTCGGTAATTCCTTTTTTGTTTTAAGGGTAAACATAAGATCAGGAAAAACGATGGCTCTATGGATATGTAACAGATTTTAATAATGAATAAAAGCTGATTCTCATGAGAGAAAAATCTGGTTGGCCAATTAGTGTTTGACGGATTCCGGTATTGTATTTTTCCTGGATTCCGGTATGGTTAAAAATATTGTGATTGGCAATTTTTTGGCATGTATAGTCTCTAAATAATTGAATTCATTGATAAATAAGGAGAAAAATTATGATCTGCTCACTTTTAAATTTATCTGAAAACGACCTAAAAGAAATCAATCAGCTTGAAGCCGAAATTAAAGCTCCGCTGCTGGCATTCTCCTGCCACGATGTCAGTTCAGCGATTCTTACTGATGATGCGCTATCCAAGGTGGAAGGCCTTGAGAAAAAGCTGGGAATCAACCTGCTGGCGGTCAATTCCTGATTTTTTTAACACAGGATTTGATTTTGAAGAAAGTTACAGTTCTTATTCCCGGCATCGGAGAAGTGCTTATAGAGCAGAGCATCCGGGCAAAACATATGAACCTGTCCATCCGCCCGTTTCGAGGAATCCGTGTGGCCGTGCCCAAAGGTGTCTCTTTTGAATTCGCAGAAGCATTTGCCCGATCCAAGTCCCAATGGATCATCAAACATATCCCACAGATGAAAGCCATCGAGCAGGCGGCTTTCCAGCGTCAAAAGGATTCGGCCGGCGGCAATATCGACCGGAAAACCAGCAGGCAGAAATTAGTACAGCGGCTGAATGAACTGTCTGAGGAACATGGATTTCCCTACAACCGGGTGTTTGTCAAAAACCAGAGAACCCGATGGGGGAGTTGCTCGGCAAAAAAGAACATTAATTTAAATATCAATCTTGTGAGGCTGCCGGAAGAATTGATGGATTATGCCATTTTGCATGAACTGGCGCATACAAAAGTTTTAAATCATAGCGTGAAATTTTGGGACCTGTTGGAAAAGTTGATGAAAAACGCAAAGGTTTTGGATCGGGAACTCGGCAAATACAGTTTGTTGCTCGTAAGTTAGCGTTTAAAAAGCATCCCTTCGCGATAATATTTAATTTGGTTATCTGTTTTGATGAAGTTATGCCCATACGGGGATGCTGCGATATATCCTATTAAAAAAACTTCTCATTTGGGGTTGCAAAAAGAGTGTATTTCGGAAATATCTGTCTTGAATAAGAACGTTGTTTTGTTAGATTCAGGGCGATATCAAGGCCATTTTTACAATTAAGGAGGAACCATATGGCAGCACAGGCAGGTAAAGTACCGGGCAAGGCGTGGGTGGTCGTAGCCGCAGGAACTGTGGTTAATTTGTGTCTGGGGATTCTTTATGCCTGGAGTATTTGGGCCAAAAAATTGGTTAATGTGGATCTGGCCGGTCAGCCGATGGAAGGAATCAACGTGGGTTGGACATATCTGACCAACGCCCAGGCGGCCACGCCATTTTCCCTGGCTGTCATAATATTCGCTTTGTTCATGATTCCAGGGGGGCGGATTCACGATAAATTCGGGCCGAAATCCGGGGCAATGGTCGGTGGCCTTTGCCTGGCCGCCGGGTGTATCCTCGCCGGCATGATGAAAAGTTATACGGGCCTGATTATCGGGTTTGGTATTCTCGGCGGCATCGGCATGGGGATCGGGTATGCGGCACCGACGCCGGCAGCACTCAAATGGTTTGGTCCGCATAAACGCGGCATGATCGCAGGTATTGTCGTGGGCGGTTATGGCGGCGCGGCTATCTATATCGGTCCGTTGGGAAAATGGCTGATTACCCATTACGGCATCACCGGCAGTTTTGTCGGGCTGGGTGTGTTTTTTGCCGCCGTGATCTGCGTGGCTGCTCAGTTTCTTTCATGGCCGCCCGAAGGGTATGTACCGCCCGGATCTGTAGCTACTTCATCGAAAAAAGCGGCGGCAACCACCGGCAAAGACTGGACACCGGGCGAGATGATGAAAACCTGGCAGTTTTATGCCCTGGTCATCCTTTTTATCGGTTCCACCCAGTCCGGTCTGCTGATTATTGCCAATGCTGCCGGGATTTTAAAATCTGCAGCTACAGGGATTCCATTTTTTGCGGCCAATGCGTGGATTCTGGTCTCCTACGGTGGACTTGTAAATGCCTCCGGTCGTGTGGGGACAGGCATGTATAGCGATAAAATTGGCAGGGATAAAGCGTACACCATCAATTGTACGATTTCTGCCCTGTGTCTGGCGGCCATGCCGACGGTTATCAAATCTCAGAATCTTATTTTACTTTTTATCGTGGTCGGTATTGCTTACTGGCAGTATGGTGGCGGACTTTCCTTGCTGCCATCCTATACCGCAGATTTTTTCGGCGCAAAGAATCTGGGTGTTAATTACGGCCTGGTTTTCCTCGGATGGGGGTTTGGTTTTTTCATGGCAAGAGTCGCCGGCACCATTAAAGATATCACCGGCAGCCTGGACCTGGCGTTTTATATTTCTGCAGGGATTCTTGTGGCGATGGTGGTGCTCTGCCGTTTGACCAAAAAACCGGTGCCCAAATCCTGATCCAGATTTTACGCTTTATTGCGTTGTGATGATTATTTCGATGATATTCGAGTGACCCCGGTACATGCCGCCTGAATTTTTTGTCCTGTTTTCAGTTCACTTTTAAATAAATATTTCCATAATTCATTGAAATGATAAATATATTTATTCGTTGATACAGTGGTGAGTCGTCACCATGGAAAGTTTTTTATTTTTGGGGAATGGTTTTGCCCGCTGTTCTCCGGGCGATTCTAGCCAGATCCCGGACCCGGACAAAATCGTCATTTTTTAGAACGCCTCCAAGGCCTGAAATAGCAGAGAGTTTCATGCCGTGTTTTAAGCCCAGTTTATAGATTTCACTGACCTTTTTCCACTGGATGTCCTTGCCGACACTGAAATTTTCATACCGTCCTTCCAGGGCTAGGATAATCGTTTCTGCCAGGCTGGCATAGGCAACACCCGGCGGCAGGCCGATATTTTTCATTTCCGTTTCTCCGGGGAGCGCAATTTCACCGGATGCGATGATCAGCACATCCGGGCGTTTTTTGGCATCTTTAATGGTAAAGTTAAGCGGCCGGTTGACATCGGTAATGACACATCCCGGTTTGACTTTTTCGATATTAAGAATGGTTTCATCCGGACCTATCGATGAAGCGGTTACGATGACGTCCATATCATCCAGATATTTATCGGATCTTGTCGTGATATGAACCTTTACATCTTTTATCTCATTTAATATGGATTCTCTTAAGGCAAGCAGCTTGGCGTCATGGCTGTCAACCATGTAAACTTCCTTAAAAGCCGTGGCTAAAAGTTTGGCACATACTGATCCGACAGCGCCGGTGGCGCCGATGACCATGGTTTTGCCTTTCAGCTTTTTCCCTTTGGCTATTTCAATCAGTCCCATTTTCCTTACCGCCTCGGCGGTGGCCCACAGAGCAGCGGAGGCACTATAGCTGTTCCCGGTGGTAATCGGTAAATCTGAAAATTTGGCCACCGTAACCCCTGCATCGCCCATGGCCCTGGTTAATGCCCCCAGTCCGATAATTTGAGCCCCCAGTCCCTTAGCTATTTTTGCGGCTTTGAGCAGCCGGGAATTTATAAATTCCGGGCTGTGGGCCAGCATCTGTTTGGGTGTCATTCCAATGGCAATTAGCCACCCTTCAGCTTCAACCCCGGTCGGCGACTTGATTCCCGTGACCTTGGAGTAAACAAACGGCGGCGAATAGGCCATTAGTTTTTCAATGGTGTCTAATTTGGCAGTCGGCCGTATTTTTGATATCCAGCCCACCGGTGTGATTTTTTTTAAATAATCCCGGGTTAAGGGATGGACGACAAAGGCAAACCGGTTGACGCGTTTTTTTTCTCCAGATGGATAAATAACGCGCGGATCCATCCGGCGCTCGGATATGACTTCAAGCAGATCATCCCGTGAAAGGGTTTCCGGGGTTTTGTCAAGCACCACCATAATCATCGCCTCTAAAACACTGACGCCCACTACGTTTTCCATGATTTTAGGCGTTGCGTCTATAACCATGTCCACGCCGCGTTCTTTCAGGAATTTTACCCGGTCATTATAGGCGGTCGCGGTGATGATTGTTTTTCCGGAAAGCTCTTTCAGCCCGCAGTTTTTAAGGTATTGATGAAAATTGTAATATGGAACAACAATGATATTGGCTTGCTGGAGGGCTTTTTGAATGATAAATTCGTTATACGCCCGCAATGGCACGGCAAAATCGGAAAATTGCCGACTCGGCACCCATTTGAGGACTCTGTGGAGTTCGTTTGCATATAATTTTAGATCGTCAATGGATTTTAAAAATTTGGGAATGCCGTGTTCCAGAATCGGATCGCAGAATTTGATGTTGTCTGTATATTCGGATATGGCGCTTGCTGAGCTGGAGTTAATCATTCCGGATAAGAACACTACCCGGCTGTTATTGAAAAAATTATTGCCGAATGTATATTGGAGATGCCGGATGGTCCATTCGTGGCCGACACTGCGGAGCGAATCTCCGGTAGTAAACGGTGTGTTTAACTTGCCCCCCAGCTGATCAAGGATTTTTGTCTGTGCTTCAGACTTGCTTTTACTGCCGATGGTGAATGGGAACTGGATAGACCCCAGTCCGATAACATCCGCCCTGGAATCCCACTCCTGGAGCAAATCCGCTGCGATATCGATACTTCCGTCTGTACCGAGACGTATTACCCGAAAGTCCATTCCCATGAACCGGGGATTAAAATCATAGTCGTCTTTACTGGGTCCCAGGCTGATGTTAACAATGGTCTTCATTTACGCGATCCTTTTTTATATGAAAGAAAATAGTCAGTTATAGGGTCGACTGCTTGTTGTGTTCTGTCATAATACTGACTGACAGTTTCGTAAAAAGGTTTTTTATGGTGATTTTTCACCATTGTATCAATAAATAAGTTGTCTATTCATTCCAGGTGGTTATGAATAAGTTGGGTGGAAGATTTTTAGATATCAATTTTTGATGACATATATTCATCAATTTTGTTAATTTTGTCAAACACAAAGCTCAGAC
>CAZQLG010000177.1:0-6117 GCA_964594105.1 uncultured Desulfococcus sp.
TGAAAAAAATTATAAAATGTTTTGATTATAATCAAGTTATTTAGGTAAATATTTACAGATTTAATTTTTTCCGTATAAAAGATTTGTTTTCAACATTCTTTCATGTAAATTTAACGTAAGATTCTATGATGAGAAACATCCTGTTATTATAATTCCCCATAAATATTGGAGCATATCATGTCAAGCAACGTCTATTTCATCGACTTTCGGGCAACATATAAAGAAAATTTTATCTCCAAATTGAATAAACTGCTAACCCATGCCGGATTAAACAACCGGATAAAAAAAAGAGACCTTACGGCTGTTAAGTTGCACTTTGGCGAACTGGGCAACACGGCATTTATCCGTCCTATATATCTCCGTCACATTGTAAAATCAATTAAATCAGTGGGTGCCTTTCCCTTTCTGACCGATGCGAATACGCTGTATGCCGGCACCCGGGGAGATGCGCCCCATCATCTGATAACAGCCATCCAAAATGGATTTGACTATTCAGTGATTGAAGCCCCGCTGGTTATTGCCGACGGCCTCCGGGGACGGTCCGAAACAGCGGTCACTATCAACGAAAAACAATTTAAAACGGTGTATATCGGCTCAGAAATTGCCAATGCAGATGCCCTAATTTCTGTCGCGCATTTCAAGGGACATGAACTGTCCGGCTATGGCGGGGCCATTAAAAATATCGGCATGGGATGTGCGTCAAGGCGCGGAAAAATGGATCAGCATTCTAATGTCGCGCCAAAGGTAAAAAAGAAAAGATGCATTGGATGCGGTGAATGCGTGATTCATTGTTCCCAGAAAGCGATTTCACTGTCAGAAAAAAAAGCAATCATCGACCCTGAAAAATGCATCGGGTGTGGTGAATGTATTATCGTGTGCGAAAACGAAGCGGTTCAGATCCAATGGAACCAGTCTGTTCCCGTTTTTCTGGAAAGAATGGCTGAGTATGCAAAAGGGGTACTTTCCGGAAAAAAAGAAAAATCCTTGTTTATCAACTTCATCAATCATGTATCTCCCGGGTGTGACTGCCTGCCGTACAATGATGCCCCCATTGTCCGTGATATTGGCGTTGTTGCGTCAACGGACCCGGTGGCCATTGACCAGGCCAGCGCTGATCTTGTCAACAGCGAACCCGCACTAAACCATACATGCCTGACGACCAACACCGGGCCGGGTGAAGATAAATTTAAAGGGATTTACCCCTATATTGAATGGGAACACCAGCTGGCATACGCTGAAAATATCGGTCTTGGATCAAGAAACTATCAGCTGATCCCCATTACCTGAAACGGATAAACCGGAAAAGTTAAAAGTGAGCTAAGGTTTGAAGTGAGTCACGCCAAGGCGTGATTATGGTTAATGCCTTCGGCATTTTCAATTTTATGTTAAAAATGATCGCGCATTTCGCGCAGTCCATAATTTTAGGCACGTTAGATCGCTTTAGTCATTTCACATTAAACCAAATACGCATACTCTGTAGAGAGATTTAATGAAAATTGAAAAATTTCTAAAATGGGAGCGTTTGGAACTTGGAAATAAAGCGGTTTATATTGACCCGGATGCACCCAACTGGGTGGTTCCCAATCAAATCGGGGATGAACTGTTAAAACAGATTCGGCAAAGCAGATCCATTTCCGATACGCTCAACAAATATCTGTTTTCCTTAAACAGCAATAAAAAAACCGGTCTGATCCGCACCGAACAGTTTGTTTCCCTGTTTCCGGATTCAGGAAAAGACAGTTATCCGGGCAGGGGCCGACGCCTTGCACTGAATCAGCTCAAAGAATGCTGGTTTCACATAACCGATCGCTGTAATCTAAGCTGCCGCCATTGCCTGTTTTCCTGTTCCGGAAAAACGCTGACCACCCTTGACTATGATACGATCCGCCAATGCGTTGACGAAGCCTATCGACTGGGCACCCGGATGTTTTACCTGACCGGCGGCGAACCTTTTATGCACCCTCAAATTGATGACATCTGCCGGCTGATCTTAACCGGCTATGATGACACCGACCTGGTAATATTGACAAACGGGCTGCTCCTGGTTAAGCACCTGGATCAATTAAAACAGCTCCCCAAAGACCGCCTGCACCTGCAAGTCAGTATCGACGGAAACCGGGAAATTCATGATAAATATCGCGGGGCTGGAACTTATGACAGACTATCAGATAATCTGGCGGCTGTCACGGCCTGTCATATCCAACCAACGCTGGCCATGGCCGTACATTCGGAAAATGTCACGCAGATGACCGATATCGTCGATGTGGCAGCCGGATACCATCTTTCAGAAGTCCATTATCTCTGGCTATTTGTCTTTGGAAACGCGGATTCAAACATGTTTGTTGCGCCGGAAATTTTGTTCGATCACCTGGTTGAAGCGGAAAAAAAGGCCGGCCAAAAGGGAATAGTCATTGATAATGTCCGCAATATGGAATCCCAGATATTTTCAACCGCCGGTACCCGGTATGACCTGGGCAATGCCGGATGGGAATCTTTGGCCATCGGACCGGACGGATCCATTTATCCCACTCCGGCCCTGATCGGAAATAAAAATGCATTGTGCGGACACATTGACGAATCCATTGAAACCGTCTGGCAGCACAGCCCGGCCTTATCACACCTTCGATCCGTATCCATCATAGATGATGACGCATACATGAAAAACCCGTTGCGTTATCTTGTGGGCGGCGGGGATATTGACCACAGTTTTTATGCCGGAAATAAATTTACCGGTCATGACCCCTATGTTGATTTATATAACAAAATGGCCCTGTGGCTGATCACCCGTGCCGCATTGGATAAAAAAAAAGCCGGTTTTCCGGAAATTTTAATGAAAATGGGAGACCGCCTGCTCCAGTGTGATCATAACAGCACCGGCGTGGCACTAACCCATTCCAATTGTGTGTTAAATGTTTCTTCAACCCGTCAGGTGGTGGGAGACTTCTACAGTGAAGCGGCCATCGATCCGAATACGGATATTGCCAACCCGGTCTGCTACCCGGAATCTGAAATCAGCCACATCCCGCAATCCGCCCGAATCCGCTCCTATGGTTGCGGCAGCCCCGTACTCGACGCAGGCCTGCAAAACAATGAAGTGGTTGTGGACTTAGGTTCCGGTGCCGGCATGGAATGTTTTATAGCAGCACGCCAGGTCGGCAAAAACGGCCATGTATACGGCATAGACATGCTGGACCACATGCTTACCCGGGCAAACCAGTCCCTGGAATCGGTGGCCGAAAAAATCGGTTATAAAAACATTGAATTTCGAAAAGGTTTTCTTGAAACCATCCCGGTTGATGACAATACTGCTGATGTCGTCATATCCAACTGTGTGATCAATCTGTCTGAAGACAAACGACAAACATTTTCAGAAATTTACCGGATATTAAAACCCGGGGGCCGCCTGATCATATCCGACGTCGTCACTGACACGACACCGCCGCCGGAGATCTTAAATGATGAACAACTGCGGGGCGAGTGCATTTCCGGCGCCATGCTCCAGCCCTATTTAACCAGTATGCTTGAAAATTGCAGATTCAATAATATTCAATTTCTAAAACGGTTTTTTTACAGGGAAGTACAGAATCATCCGTTTTACTCCCTGACGTATACTGCCTGCAAACCCAAAACAGACATAGAGGTTCCCGTCATCTACCCTGGCCCGTTTGCCGCTGTTATCACGGATGACGGAAAAATGCTGATTCGGGGACATAATGCCGTTCTTGACCAGGGAACAGCAGAAAAATGTAATGATCAGATTTTCATACTCGATGCAAACGGCAATGCATCCAACATTGATGCGGAAAATACCTGTGCCTGTTTTGAAGCGCCCGCAGAAAAAGTGAAACCGTCTTCACCGACAATCAACATTTCAAGTTCGGTTGGCATCGGACCCCTTCTCCCGTCACCGGACCGGTTTGCAGCCGGATGCATGGTCTGCGGCACCCCCTTAACGTATCTTGAAAATAACCGCGAAAAAAAATGCGCATTTTGCGGCATCGTCAAGGCGGCTAATGCTGAGTGCGAAAACGGACATTTTGTCTGTGATGATTGTCATAGCAGCAATGCCATAGACATTGTCCGACACATCTGCTTAAACACGGAAGAAACGGACATGATCGATCTTTTTAATATGATTCGATGTCATCCATCCATTCCGTTGCATGGCCCGGAATACCATTTTATTGTGCCCGGCGTAATCGTTGCAACGTATCGCAACCTGGGCGGAAAAGTTTCTGATACTGATATTCAGACAGCCATTGATCGAGGGAAAACCATTCCCGGCGGTGTTTGTGGGTTCTGGGGCGGGTGCGGGGCCGCTTTAGGGACGGGAACGGCTTTTGCGGTTTTGTTAAAAGGCAATCCGATCAAAGCGCGGGAAAGAAAAATAGTCCAGCAAATCACCGGGATTATCATTAACAGAATCAATCAACTGGAAGCCGCCCGATGCTGCCAGCGAGAGGCATGGACGGCATTAAAAACAGCCGCAGAATTATCCCCGCAGTATTTAGAAATTCCTCTGCGCGCTGACGGCGCCACACACTGCACCCAGCAATCAAAGAATAAGGAATGTATGGGGAAAGGATGTCCTTATATCTGATGGCGTCGTTAAAAGTCCCATCTACCGCGTTGTATTGGTTTTTCAGCCATTCAAGATACTACATGTATGATTTCTTGTCTGAAAAACCACTACGCCTTATACATGAAACTTTTAACTTAGCCATCTGAGTACTTTTTACAGGAGTGCCAGTGCCATCATTGATAAATAAAGAAGATTTCTGCATCATCATTTTTGCCAAAGCGCCGATTCTGGGACATGTGAAAACCCGGCTGGCAAGAGATATGGACGATTCGGTGGTTGTCAATCTATACCGAAACTTTGTTTTAGATATCGTGCAGAAAATAAAATCCATCAAGATTCCGTACAAGATATTTTATGATCCGCCAGGCACCGAACACTTAATGACTGACTGGCTGGGCGCTGACAATAAATTTATCCGCCAGCAAGGAGCCGACCTTGGCGAACGTATGAAAAATGCGTTTACAGCAATGTTTGAGGATTCATTTACCAGGGCTGTGATAATTGGCACAGATTTTCCGGACTTGCCCGTAAAATACATCCTTGAAGCATTCGCCGGATTGGAAAAGAGCCATGCCGTCATCGGTCCGACCTTTGACGGTGGTTATTATTTGATCGGTTTTAATAATGCTTCATTTCTTTCTCATGCTTTTGATAATATGCCATGGGGAACCAATAGGGTGTTTCAAAATACCATGGCACTATTTAACAAAAAAAAATTATCCGTTCATGTACTTCCAGGGTGGCGGGATATTGACACGTATGATGACTTAAAAAATTTAATTAAATGTCTTGAAAAAAATCCAGCCAGCGCATCAAATACATTTCAGTTTCTTGAAAGCGCCGGGATAATTAACTAATATGAATACGATTTTTAAAAATAATAATTATGGATTGATACAATTAATTATCTTGCTGGCAGTTATTCTTCTTTCATCTGTTCATATTAAAACGGTCATGGCGGAAAATCAAATGCCTGTGGGAAAATTCTCAAATCTGTCTTTAGATAAAAATCTGCCCGATGACTGGGAACCATTAACATTTAATAAAATTGATCATTATACCCAGTATAACCTTTTTGACGACAATGCCACATCCGTCATCAAGGCTGAGAGCCAGGCGTCTGCCTCAGGCTTGATCCGAAAAATCAAAATCGATCCGGGAAAGTACCCGGTTATCAAATGGCGCTGGAAAATCACAAACATCTATAAAAGAGGAAACGTCACCCAAAAAACTGGAGATGACTGTCCTGCGCGTATTTACATTGCCTTTGAATACAATCCCGATGACGTCGGATTTTTTGAAAAAGTAAAATTTTACGCCATTAAATTAATCTATGGCGAATATCCGCCCATTGCCGCTATTAACTATATATGGGCAAGCAAGGCACCGATTGGCACTATTGTTGAAAATCCATATACCCGTCGTGTTAAAATGATCGTTGTGGAAAGCGGTAAAAAAAAGCTGAATTCCTGGATGGCAGAAGAGCGCAATATCTATAACGACTATATCACCGCTTTTGGTAAAAAACCGCCCAT
>CAZQLG010000178.1:0-6081 GCA_964594105.1 uncultured Desulfococcus sp.
ATATATATATCTACTCCCGTTATGAGCGTTTCTGGCACTGGCTTCAAATGGTGCTGATCGCCATATTGCTGGTGACCGGACTGGAGGTTCATGGTTCATTTTATCTGATGGGTTTTGATCAGGCGGTTATTGTACATAATTTTATCGGCATCATCTGGCTGATTGCATTTGGCTTATTGATGTTTTTAGTTGTTCATGTTTATCTGACCACAACCGGGCATACCATTTTCGCCCATACCAAAGGGATGATCACCGGATGGGAAAAAGTTGATGAAGGGACCGTTATCCATGAGTGGGAACAAAAAGAAAAAATGAACCATCGTATTTAGATTAAACCATCATATTGCATAACGGTTTTTATTTATTTTAATAAAAGCAGGGATCAAAAATATTTGTATTGATTCCTGCTATTTTTTTTATGAATATATTTTGATCAATTCAGTTTTTATATAACATTACGATTACCCTTTCTACGATAATTAGGATTCTATGAATATCGGAAAATATACATTTAATGAGTTCAAAGAACTGGCGCGATCCTTTCATGGTTACCCGGCCCCTGGGCTGTTAATCGGTGGTTTTATGGTGGCTGCCGTCAAAAAAAAAATACCTGAAGGGACTCTGTTTGAGGCCCTGGTTGAAACACCAAAATGCCTTCCGGATGCGGTGCAGCTTCTAACCCTATGCAGCACCGGCAATTCATGGATGCGGGTAACCAATCTGGGACGATATGCTGTCAGCCTTTATGATAAATTCAGCTTTGACGGCTGGCGCGTTGCTATTGATTTGGAAAAGCTTGAAAACTTTCCGAAAATCAAAGCCTGGTTCCTGAAAGAAACACCCAAACAGGAACAGGATACGGACACGCTTTTTGCCGAAATCGAGAAAGCAGGCGATCAATATCTGAGCATCACACCGGTGCATATCCGCCCGCAATATCAGAAAAAAAAATCATCGCGTTCCATTGTTGCCTGTCCTGTGTGCAAGGAAGCGTATCCAAAAAACGATGGGGCCATCTGCCGGGGCTGCCAGGGAGAAAGCCCATACCAGTCCGACATTCAATCATCCGAGTTTCAAGCCTCCTCCCCTTCCCTGACATCAGTGGCCGTCGAAAACGCCGTCGGAGAAAAAGCCCTGCATGATATGACACGGATTGTGCCGGGAAAATCAAAAGGCCCGGAATTTAGCGCCGGCCAGAAGATCGAAGGCGGGGATCTGTGCCGACTTCAGCAAATGGGGCGTTCCTCTGTCTATGTGGAAGGCAAAACAGATGTCGACACAACCAAATGGGTTCATGAGAATGATGCGGTGACCACATTTGCACCGGGAATTGCTGGATTTGACGTTTATTATAATACACCGCCAAAAGAAGGCAAAATTGATTTTTATGCCGCCATCAACGGCCTGCTCACCATTGATGAAAAAAGATTACAAAGTTTCAATCTGGTTCCCAATGTAATGTGCACCAGCCGGCAAAACAATATTCTGGTAGATAAAAACCGGCCGTTTGCCGGATGCCGCGCCATTCCGCTGTATCTATCCCGCGATCACTTCAACCAGGCCGTGGCCTGCCTGAAAAAAGGACCGTTGTTCAACATCATTCCCTTAAAACCGGCCAGGGTCGGAATTCTGATCACAGGAACCGAAATATTTTCAGGCCTGATCGAGGACAAGTTTGATCCGATCATCAGGAGCAAAGTGGAAAAATTAAACTGTAGTGTCGCCCATTCAGTGATTGTTTCTGATGATACCGACCAGATCGCCGACAACATCATAGCCATGATGGATATGGGCATTGATCTGATTGTCACCACTGCCGGGCTCTCCGTGGACCCGGATGACCAGACGCGAAAAGGCCTGATTCAGGCCGGGCTAGAAAATGCCCTGTACGGCGCGCCGATTCTGCCCGGGGCCATGACCCTTATCGGAAAAATCGGATCGGCAACGGTGATCGGCGTTCCCGCTTGTGCCCTGTTTTATAAAACAACCAGTTTTGACCTTCTGCTACCCCGTATTTTAGCCGGCCAGAAAATTACCCGTATGGATCTGGCAAAAATGGCTGTCGGTGGATTTTGCTTAAATTGTAACACCTGCACATTTCCCAAGTGCCCGTTTGGAAAATAGAATTGATGGCTTCGTAAAAAATCCAAATTTTTTGTTGCGCAACATTCTTCGTATCTTCATAGTACATCAAGTACGAATCATCACTCAGAATTTGCGCGCCTTGCCAATTTTAGAATTTGGTGGAACTTTTTTCTTTGCCATCGGAAACCGACTTTTATATTAAAGTAGGCCGGGTTTCTTACCCGGCAATTGACGCATGCCTTTTGTCGGGAATGGAATCCCGACCTACAATTATTCACCTCGAATAATCAATTTAATTAAATATTAAACCCAGGAAAAAATAATGACCCATCATTCTGAAATATTCGCCCTGTTTGATTTTGACCTGACTATTGTATCGCGTGATTCAGGATATGAATTTATAAAGCATCGGTTAAATTCCAGTATCACCCGAAAATTGGCGGCATATTTTTTATCCCCTTTTGCCATGCTGTTTTACCTGCCGATTCGGTTTAGATTCATCAGCCATTCCATTTATATGTGGATTGCCACGGCAGGCCTGAATAAAAAAGAGCTCAAAGAAGCGCGGAAAAGCTTTCTGCATTTTTATTGTTCCCTTTCAGACGCTTTCGTCTATCAGGATGCATTGGATAAAATGGCATTTCATTTAGATGCCGGCCATAACGTCCTTATTGTCAGCGGCGCCCCCACCTGGGCAATTAAAAAAATATCCAAACAACTGGGCATTCAAAAATGTAAAGTTATCGGTTCGATTGAAAAACTACTCATGGGCGGCCTTGTTTATGAACAGCATTGTTATGGATATAAAAAAGTCGATCTGCTCAGTGATGTGATCCTTGAAAACCCCCAGAAAATATACGGTTATACGGATAGTGCCGCTGATATCCCCCTTTTGTCAATCTGTACCCACAAACATGTCATCAACCCCACCAAAAATCACCTGAAAAAATTCAACCGCGCTTTTGGAAATAACTTTCAGGTTCTCAACTGGGCGTAACTTTTTCGGTTTCTTGATTTTGCAATTAGTGGTTGACCGATAGCACTTTAAACAGTGTTTTAGATAAGGGGGTGCATTTTATCCAGACATTATTTTCCCAAAAAGGCCTGGTAACAACGGTTAGGAAAGCGCTGGAAAATGAAAAGTGAGAATTGAAAATTGAAAACTTAAGGATATTGTCATCATGGAAATCACACCGGAAATACAAAATGTTTTGGCTGATGTTGGACGAGTTTATGATAAAAAAATCACCGATGCGTTTGAAATCGGTATTTTAAATAGCTGGCTGAAAGTGACCATTACACCGGATATTTTAATATGGGAACCGATTGGGCCGGGGACTCAGATCTTTGATGAGATTGAACGGGGGTCAAATACAATTGTAATGAAAAGGATGAAGTAAAAAATCCGATCGCTAATCAATTAACAGGTTATTTTAAAAAAAACCGATAGGCAGTCTTCTGAATTTCGTGTATAAAATACAGTACAAGCAGAACAATTTTTAAAAAACAACATGCATACTTCGTGGTACTGACAATGATTTTGGGATGGAGAAAAAAAAAGCCGCTAATTGATCAAAAACCGCCGTCACCTCCCTATTTTCTGGCTGGCGAAGACCTGTTTATTCAAAAAGAGGGAAAAGAAATTTATGTAAAACATCTCT
This sequence comes from uncultured Desulfococcus sp., assembly GCA_964594105.1. Lineage (GTDB taxonomy): Bacteria > Desulfobacterota > Desulfobacteria > Desulfobacterales > Desulfosalsimonadaceae > SURF-3. The sequence goes on from CAZQLG010000178.1 coordinate 3,747, forward strand.
TTTCAACTTCCAGAGATATCCCCAAATACGGGCCGGTGATTATGAGCCCCGGGATCTGCAACAATGCCAACCTGTTTCGGGTGGACAACAAAGGCAGGTGCCTGGCCCTGGATCATAACCGGTCCTTTGCAAACCTTCTGGCATCCCATGGATTTGACGTTTATCTATACCATCCCGGCTATTCCGACCGGGTGCATAACCGGTACGTGAGCCGTCACTGTAAAGAAAGCATTTATTATAAAAAACGTTACCGTGTATCGCCAAAATACAATTACAACGACCTGATCCACTTTGAAACACCGGCGGTCATCGATTTTGTGTGCACACACAGCCGGTCCCGAAAAATATCATGGATCGGATACAGCTTAGGGGGAATGATTGCCTATTCTTACCTTGCGAAAAACCCGTCCAATCCAATTAAAAACCTGATTACCATCGGCAGTCCCATGGCATTGAATCAGATTTTCTTCCGGTTTATTCCCTATATTAATCTTGCGTCTAAAATACTGGGCGTAGAGGAAGATGCGGTCCTGGGCAATCTTTCCCAGAATATGGTGCCGCTGACACGGACCATACGGGCTCTGCCTGACTGGTTTGTCCGTTTTAACCTGATCAGCCCGTACCTGTTTAATCCATTAAATATCAGCAACGCGACCATCAAAACGATGCTCGGCAATATCATTGAGCCCATGCCAAAGGAACTTCAAAAATTTTTTTCTGAGTTTATCCAAAAAGGATACTCTTCCCAGAAAAAAATTACCAATTATCTGGACCAGCTCCGCCGTCTTAAAAAAAGCCGGAAAAATTTTTTGTTCTTCTATGGTGCCAGCGATCTGATTGCCACGCCGGAAAGTGTCTTTCTGGCCCGGGAAATCATTTCCCCGAAGGATCCCTATAATCTTATTGGTGTTCCGTCTGCCGGCCATATCGACCTGATTGTCGGGAAAAATGCATTCGAACAGGTCTGGAAACCAACACTGGAATGGCTCAAGGATAAACAGAAAAAGACATCTTAACAGTTAAATATTTTATTAACCGGCTTCATGAAAAAGTTCATCCGGAAGTCCTGCCAGGGCGCACGCACAGGAATAATCCATATCTCCCCTGCCCTGCAAACAATCAATAACATGGTTCGAAAGATATTTGCCCACAATTTCCTCTTCATCAACCGTCAGATGCGCCCCGGCTTTATCAATCTCAGCGGTGTGAATATTATACCGGCTGCGGGCAATAACGGTAGAACCGGGTGACAGTCTGCGGATATTCTTAACGGTATCACGGACACTCCGGGGGTCCGGAATAGTTACCACCACCAGGCAGGCCCTGTCCAGGCCGGCATGTAACAGAACTTCTTCGTGACCGGCATCTCCCATATAAACTGTCAAGCCCTTTTCCCGGGCGACCCGGGCCATTGCAGGCCGCATTTCCAGCACCGACGGCTTGATCCCGTTTTCCACCAATCCATCCGCCACCTTCTGACCGGCCGGACCAAAACCGATAATAATTATCTGTTCAAACGATTCCGGGGCGGTTTCGTCTTCAGGCAATACTGGCCGGGCACCTTTGAAAGACATTATGCGCATGAACTGCTGCGCCAATTTCGCCCCGTGAGATACCATGAACGGTGACAGAAAAATTGACATAATGGTCACAGACACCACCCAGTTGAATGTATTTTCGTCAACAAGCGCAAAACCACGGGCGGTTGTGGCAAGCACAAAGGAGAATTCACCGATCTGGGCAAGGGTAATCCCGGTTGCAAGCGCCGGCGTACGAGGATTTCCTAAGAGACGGGCAATAATATAAATAATCAAAACTTTCCCGATAATCATGCATGACAGTCCAGCCGCTATCCAGTGTATGTGATAAAGCATCCATAGCGGATTTGCCAGCATGCCGATGGATGTAAAAAAAAGCGTAACAAACAGGGTCCGGATCGTCCCGATATCCGAGCGGATCTGGGCCGCAAACTCGCATTCCGCCAGCATCATACCGGCAATAAACGCGCCCAGCGCCGGGGAGAGCCCCACTGAATGTGCCAACCAGGCTGATCCGATTGCTGCGACAATGGCTAAAAGAATAATCAGGTCACGACTGGCGTGGACGGTTTTGGATTTGAGCAGCAACGGCACCAGATAATAAAATAACCCATAAAACAGCACCAACAGTCCAATGGCACCGAAAACCGTTTTCATCACCGCCTCATAAATGGGTATTTCCGAACCACCCTGCCCGATCATGGTGACCATGATCACCAGCGGCACAACGGCAATGTCCTGAAGCAGAAGAATCCCCAGGGCATTGCGTCCCCTGGGCGAGTCTATTTCCGCCCTAT
>CAZQLG010000179.1:0-6061 GCA_964594105.1 uncultured Desulfococcus sp.
TTTGGCAGGAAAGAATACTCGTTCTATTCAGGCGAAAATTTAGATCAATGAGCTGGGTGCCCATGTAAATGAACAAAATGGTCCAGCTTGAAAAGATCACTCGTTCATAAAAAATTGTTTAGAAACAAGTGCCTTTTAATTTTTACGGTTTTTGGGGGCGAATTCCTTTCAGGAAGAATTCAATACCAAAATATAAGCGGATTGACTCGAATGGATTTCCGGATCAAAGGGTATCTATCCTGATGGTGCCCCTGTCGATTCCCGGAATTTATTTTTTTATGGCCTCATTTAATATGGTTTAGCACTTTGTTTTCTGTGGGTTTTGAAACGATGCTTGTTTTCTGTGGTTGTCTTTTTTTGATTGTTTGGTGGAAATCACAACACTGAGCAAGTTTCGGATGGGTTTACTGACGGCGTAACGGGATATTCCATTTTTTCATGTATTTCCAGATAGACGCCCGGCTGTATCCGGTTTTTCTGGCCACTTCGGCCTTGTTCCAGTCACTTTCCGCCAGCAGTTTCAGTAGAAGGTCGCGGGAAAGAGACGTCCGTCCATACGACGTGTTTTTATCCACAGATTCAGAAGAGGGATTCCCCACCCGGTATTCCATTTGCAGGATTTCAACCGGCAGGTCAAAGAGGTCTATATGGTCTCCGGTGCAAAGGACAAACGCGTGTTCAATAGCGTTTTCAAGTTCCCGGACATTGCCGGGCCAATTGTAATCCAGAAGGATTCTCATGGCCGGGTTGGCAACGCCGGATATTCGTTTGCCGGTTTTATCGTTTTGCAGTTGAATAAAATGGCTGATCAATAGCGGGATGTCTTTTTTTCGGCTTCGTAATGGCGGCAGTTGAATGGGAAAAACTTTCAGCCGGTAATAAAGATCTTCACGGAACATTTTCTTTTGAACCAGGTCATACAACTTTTTATTTGAGGCGGTAATAATCCGGATATCGATTTTTCGTTTTTTGGATTCCCCCACACGTTCCACTTCCTTTTCCTGGATTACCCGAAGGAGTTTTATCTGGATGGTGGGGCTGATATCACCAATCTCATCTAAAAACAAGGTGCCGCCGTCCGCATTTTCGAATCGGCCGGACCGGTCCTGAATCGCGCTGGTAAATGCGCCTTTAATATGCCCAAAGAGTTCGCTTTCCATTATGGATTCCGACAACGCGCTGCAATTGACCGTTACAAACGGCATGTCCGAGCGGCGGCTGTTATAATGAACCGCCCCGGCAACCAGTTCCTTGCCGGTGCCGCTTTCTCCCTGGATGAGGATGGTGGCGTCACTGGCCGCAGCCGCCCGGATAGCAAAAAAAACATTCCGCATATGACGGCTTCCGCCGATGATATTTTCCATCCGGTGTGTTTTGCCCAGTTTAAGATTGGCATCTTCCGCCTCACGCCGAGTTTTATAAAGTTCGGTCAAATCTGTGACGGTTTCAACCACTCCCCGGCCCACACCGTTTTTATCCCTGAGAATACGCGCGTTTTTTAAAACCGGAATGTCCTGACCGTTTTTATGTTTTAAAAAACATTCCCTGGCTTCGATCCGGCCATGTTCGAAAATGCCGCATTCATTGATGCTTGCCGGGCAGGATTTCCCAAAGCAACAGTTAAATTGAAGCAGCGCACATGTGCTGCCAATGGCCTCTTTCTCGATATAGCCGGAGATACGTTCCATGGCCGGATTCCATGAAGTGATTTTTCCATTCTCATTGACGGTGAAAACGCCCTCGGCCATTGATTCAAGGAGCAGTTTTTCAAATTCCAGATTATGTATATCCGGATTTTTTTGGTTCATATGAAACCCCTTATGTTAAATAGGTACAAGCGCTACTGTAGCGCTACAAGTAATATAAGTAGCGCTACTCTATAAGTCAACGGATTCGGTGATAAATTTTTTAAAATAAAAAATATTATAATATCAAATAGTTAAAGTTATAAAGAGGAGGATTAAAATTATGGCATGCAATTTGTATGGTTTATTACATTGCCTGTTTTTTTGAGGAACAGGCGTTGGCATATGGTTTGTATTTATTTTTAGTAATTATTTTAAGGCATGGCAAATGGCATTGATAACGATTAATTCACAGACGGAATTTGACACAGCGATCAAGAATGGTGCCATTCTTATCGATTTTAATGCGCCCTGGTGCGCGCCTTGCCGGTTGCAGGAACCGATTCTGGACAAAATCGCTGAGCGATTTGACGGTCGGGTGGTTGTGGCGGTACTAAATATCGATAATTATCAGAATATTGCGAAAGAACTGGGCATTCAGAGTATTCCGACGCTGATTATTTTCAAGAACACGAAGGAAATTCAGCGGTTTGTCGGATTGCAGCCGGAAGCCGCGCTGGCCACGGCGTTGGGAAAATTGCAGGACTAATATTTAAGATTATAGCTTGTCACACATGAATTGATACCATTTCATTTAATATATGGTGAAAAAATGTATCCCTTCATTTGCGAACCACTATAGGAAATTCCATGGGGAAATGTATCAACCATCCGGATCGTGAGACCAACTTTATGTGCATGAAGCACAATGTCTATTTGTGCGATGAATGTCTGAAATGTCGGGATCCGGAGATACACTGCAAATTCCGCTCATCCTGTCCTATCTGGTTTATGGAAAAGTGGGGCGGCAAGGGAATTGATGATGTCCCGGAACCGGAAACAACTGCCCGGTATCGGGTGGTGTTTATGCCGGCCAATAAGGAAGTGTTTGTCTCAGAAGGCGCTACCCTTTTGGCGGCGGCATTGGCCGGAGATGTTCCTTTAAATGCCTCCTGCAATGGGAAAGGGTCTTGCGGCAAATGCAAGCTGGTACTAGAATCCGGTGCCGGGAAATCCAAAGACACGCCCCTGTTGACCCCGGAAGAAAAAGTAAATAATTATGTGTTGGCATGCCAGACAACTGTTCATGGTGATATGACCGTTCGGATTCCTGAAGAAACCATTGAAAAAAAATTGAAAATTGTCGGCATGGGCAAAGAAGTGACGGCGCGGATGCAGGGCCTGGTGAAAGACATTTCCCCCATGCTCCAAAAGATCTCACTTGAATTGACGCCCCCGACCCTTGATGATTCCATCAGCGATTTGGATCGTCTAATTCGGGGGCTGAGCAAAAGCGGATGTGATGCCGGCAGAATGAGGGTTAATCTTAAGGTGATGCGGGAGCTGGCGGCTGCCATGCGAAATGACAATTGGAAAGTTACTGCTTCTGTAACACAGAAAAGTTGCTCAACTGAAATCGTGAGTGTGGTTCCCGGCAACGAACAGAAGAGCTCGCTGGGGCTGGCGGTGGATATCGGGACCACCTCTATTGTGGTTTACCTGGTGGATATGGCGGATGGGGCAATTCTGGCAGCCACTTCCGCTCATAATCGTCAGGCCACTTGCGGCGATGATGTGATTAACCGGATTGTCTGCGCGGAAAAGGACGGTGTCAAAAAACTTAGCCGCATGGGCCTTGCCACGATTAATGGTCTGATCAATGAAGCCATTGACAGTGTCAATGTGAAACGGGACCGGATTGATAATGTGGTCCTTTCCGGAAATACCACCATGCTGCACCTGCTACTTCAGATTGAACCGCGTAATATTCGTCGGGAACCGTATATCCCGACGGTTTCGGCTTTTCCCATTTTAAAGGCGGCGAATGTTGGTTTAAAAGTCAATCCCGTTGCGGCCGTATTTGTTATGCCCGGACCGGCCAGTTATGTAGGCGGTGATATTGTTTCCGGACTGATTTATACCGGTTTTCACCGGGAAGCGCCCTTGACCCTGTTTATTGATGTGGGCACAAACGGTGAGATCGTTCTGGGAAATAAAGAGTGGTTGATGACGGCGTCCTGTTCCGCCGGCCCGGCCTTTGAAGGCGGCGGGGTCCGCTGGGGAATGCGGGCCGAAGAAGGCGCCATTGAAAACATTGTTATTGATCCGGAGACGTTTATACCGACCCTGTCGGTGGTCGGCGATTCGTTGCCGCGTGGTATTTGTGGATCAGGTATGATTGATTTGATTTCGGGAATGTTGAAAGCCGGAATTATTCAGCAAAATGGAAAGTTCAAAGCCGATGTCAGTCATCCCAGAATGACGCATGATGGAGATGAGAAAGCATATATCGTGGCCCTTGCCGAGGAAACATCCGTGGGCAAGGACATCCTTTTTATGGAATCGGATATTGATAATATCATTCGAAGCAAAGGGGCGGTGTATGCCGGGTTTAAAGTGCTTCTGAACCAGGCAGGATTTGATTTTTCAATGGTCGATCGGATGATTATTACGGGTGGTTTCGGCCAATACCTTGATCTGGAGAAAGCGGTATCGATTGGTTTGTTGCCGGATATTGACCGGGACAAGTTTATGTATCTGGGAAACAGTTCTATTGCCGGTGCATACATGGCGTTGCTTTCTGAAAAATACAGAAAGGAAGCCCTCGAAATTTCTAACCGGATGACCTATATCGATTTTTCAAGCAATAACCAGTTTATGGATGAATTTACGTCTGCGTTATTTTTGCCCCATACGAATATAGAAGATTTTCCCAGTGTGAAAGGGACATTTTAATATGTTTAACCGGTATGATATGGACATGATTGTATTAACGCAGGCGGTTTATAATTTGTCATTGTAATGTTTAAAAAAAGGAAGCTTGGCATACCTCCGCTAGTATATCTTCCTTTTCAATTGTCGGTGGGCCATGCGTCTTCAGCAGCGCATGGTTCGCTGGCAATATATCAAATTTATATTTAACAGTCATACATTGGCGTGAAAGGACATAGGATGGAGCATTCTTCTTTTTCAGACACTGCAATCGTTGCTTGCGGCACCATGCGAATGGAGCTCAACCAATTGCAGGAAGAGGGGTTTTTGGACACTGAATATGTTTATTATACCACCCCGGGACTGCATCAGGATATACATGAGCTGGAGCGGCAACTGGTCCAGAAAATAAATAAAGCCCGGGAAAATGTCGAAAAGGTCATTGTGGTTTACGGGGGGAAGTTCTGTTATGTGAACGCAGACGATCCTTTAAGAAGCATGCAGACCATCATTGACGAACAGGGGCCGGGGGTTGTCCGGATTGATGCCACCCATTGCATGGGCATGATTGCCGATGACGCAGAGCAGGAGAAAATAGCGGCAGACCTTGCCGGCGGTGAAAAAGTATGGTGGATGACGCCCGGCTGGGTCCGGTTTCGCAAGCTGGTTTTCAAGGGATGGGATAAAGGCCTGGCCAATGAAAATTTTCCCCGGCATTCGGGCGGTGCCATTGTTTTAGACGGGATCGGCTACATGGATCAGTATATGGCGGAGAATCCGGAAGAATTTTTGGAATATTGCGACTGGATGGGAATTCCCATGCAGCCGTACCCGACATCGTTGGACAGGCTGAAATCTCTGCTCTTGGAACAATTAGAAAAGTTATAGAAATCACCCAATGCTTTTGCTGGAAAAAATAAATAAATTTAACAGAAAAAGGAGGTGATGATAACGGCAACCGGTAATAGCGATGTTCATAACGTGCCAGAAAGTCAACTGAATAATTTTTTAAAAAGGAGGGCTTAAAAATGGCTAATTTGCAAAAATTTATGGTGGTTCATCATGATCCCGGGATTGACTGCAATGTTGTTCAGGAGCATTGGAGAAAATTGACCCAGGTTGAGGATGCCAAGTGGGAAAGAACCTATTTTAACGATGATCAGGGGTTTCGGTATTGTGTATGGCTTGCCATGGATGCAGAACAACTAAAAAGCATTTTTACTGCAATGGATGTGGCATGGGAATCAATTCAACCGGTTGTCGAAATGGTACCGGATCTTTGGGGAGAAAAGTGGGAAGAACATCTTAAAGCTGACAAAACAGCAGATACGCTGGGTTCATAATTATTGGATTCAAACTAAGAGAGAACAATAGGCGGGGATACTTTCCTTGCTTGCAAAAATGTTTTAAAGCCTGTGCAGGGGAGGGCATTATGTCCTCCCCGAGGGCTTATTCGGGTTACAAAGAAGGTACAGTTTAAAATTAAAAAACAATTAAATAATGAT
>CAZQLG010000180.1:0-6034 GCA_964594105.1 uncultured Desulfococcus sp.
AGCTGGACGAAGAACCCGGTCACTGTTGAAATAGAACCGGAACAGATAGCGGTGGATACCGTGGATCAGGTGGTTTATATTGTCACTGCCAAAGAAAAATTTGCCCTGCTTTATAATGTGATTGCCCGACAGAATCTGGAGCGCGTTTTGATTTTCTGCAACCGTCGAGACGAAGTGGGCCGGCTTGCGGAGATGTTGACCCGTTATGGGATCAAGTGCTCGATGCTTACCGGTGACGTGCCTCAATTAAAAAGGGTCAGCCGGCTTGAGGGATTTAAAAACGGAAAAATCCAGGTGATCGTTGCTACCGATGTGGTGGCAAGGGGAATCCATATTGAAGGCATGGACCATGTAATCAATTTTAAATTGCCGCATGACCCGGAAGACTATGTGCACCGGATCGGTCGTACCGGCCGGGCAGGGGCCACCGGTACATCCATCAGTTTTGCGGATGATGATGACGCGTTTTATCTACCGGATATTGAGGCCTTTATGGGGAGAAAGCTGGACTGCATTGTACCGGAAGACGACTGGCTGATCATGCCGGAAGCAGTTCCGGGCAGTAAAAAGAGCAAGCCCCGTCATCAGGGGAAAAAGCCGCCTTTCAAACAATCCGGGTCCCGGCCGACGAATTCGACCGCAAAGAAACGATACCAGCCTCGCAACCGTCCCAAACCGGATTAATTTATTTCATTAACATATGTTACGCCCTTTCAGGGCGCTCTATTTTTTACCCATTCCCGGGGCGTTGCCTCTGGCTGATATGGTATGCCCCTTCAGGGCTTTTTCTCTGACGCCCAGATCCTGAAGCCGGAATTCATTATCGAGAATTAATAATTATTTAAATAGTGGTTGAACGAAAATCCCCTGACGCTCAGTTGTTATTACGAGCCATGCCTTCGGCTTGGCAGGGAGGGAACGAACGACGAAGTAATCGCCTGTTTTTTATGGGATTGTTCTGGTCGTGCCGTAACTGCCACGCAAGGCGTGCGCGTAATGACAGAAAGGTTGCCGTTAAGGGATTTTCCGGTTAACGACGTATTCAATAACAGGAAACATGGCTTTAATCAGTATTCGCAATATGAGCATGGGGTTTGGCGGTCATCTGCTGTTTGATCGGGTCTCCCTCTCTATAGAAGCAGGGGAACGCGCGTGCCTGATGGGCAGAAACGGCGAGGGGAAATCCACCCTTTTAAATATTATTAACAATACCGTTGTCCCGGATGAAGGTGATATTTCCCGATCGCCCGGGTTGCGCACCGCATTCCTGCCTCAGGAAATACCGTCAGATATTACCGGCAATATTTTTGATATTGCGGCATCGGGTCTTGAAAAAGGTTTGGATGTCGCGACGGCAGCTGAAAACAAGTTCGCAGATGAGGAAACCTGGCAGAAACTGGCATATGTCAGCAAGGTATTAACCCAGCTCAAACTGGCCCCTGAATTAAAATTTGAAAATCTTTCAACGGGGTTAAAGCGAAGGGTTTTGCTTGCGCGGGCGCTTGCCGGATCACCGGATCTTCTGCTCTTAGATGAACCCACCAACCACATGGACATTGAATCCATTGATCTGATTGAAACGATTTTGTTAAAATTTACCGGGACCCTTATTTTTGTAACCCATGACCGGTGTTTTCTGGGAAAAATCGCCACCCGGATTATTGAGATTGATATCGGGCGGATTACGTCATGGGCCTGTGATTATAATATCTATTTAAAACGTAAATCCGCGCTGGTGGCATCTGAGGAAGAACACCATCACCAGTTTGATAAAAAGTTGTCCATTGAAGAGGCCTGGATCCGGCAGGGAATCCGGGCCCGGCGGACCCGGAATGAAGGACGGGTCCGCGCGCTGTTAAAAATGCGAGAAGCATCGCGAAACCGGCGCATTCGGCCGGGATCCGCCAAAATGAAACTCCAGGAAGCCGAGCGGACCGGAAAGCTGGTTCTCAAGGCAAAAGGAGTGTCTTTCGCGTATGAAGAAAAATCCGTGTTAAAGGATTTTTCAGTTACCATGATGCGGGGCGACCGGGTGGGCATCATCGGGCCCAATGGGTCCGGTAAAACAACCCTGATCAATCTCTTACTTAAAAATATCATCCCGGATCAGGGCGCTGTCCGTCACGGGGTGAACCTTGAAATAGCCTATTTTGATCAGACCAGAGAGCAGCTGGATGATGAGAAAACCGTTTCTGATAATGTGGCAAACGGCAGTGACTTTGTAACGGTCAATGGTCGGCGGCGCCATATTATCGGTTATCTTAAAGACTTTCTGTTTTCACCGGAACGGGCAAGAAGTCCGTTAAAAACGCTTTCCGGCGGGGAACGCAACCGGCTGCTTCTGGCCCGCCTTTTTACGCGGCCTTCCAATGTGCTGGTAATGGACGAACCCACCAATGATCTGGATATTCAGACCCTGGAATTGCTGGAAGAGCTGCTGCTTGAATACAGCGGGACGTTGCTGCTGGTCAGTCATGACCGGGCGTTTTTAAATAACGTGGTGACCAGCACCCTGGTGTTTGAAGAAGAAGGCAGGGTGGCTGAATATATCGGTGGGTATGATGACTGGTTGCGGCAGAAAAAACAGGTGCCAATTCGTCAAAAAGAGCCGGTACAGATTCGTGAGAAGAAGCAGCCTGCCACAACGTCGGGTAATAATAAGCATATCAAGATGAAGCTGGGGTATATGGAAAAAAGGGAACTTGCTGAACTGCCTCAGCAGATCGAAGCCATGGAAAAAGAACAGGCAGCGCTGTTTGAAAAAATGTCGGCACCGGATTTTTACAAGACAGCGGGTCCGGCAATTACACAAATCAAAGCCCGGCAGGAGGCGTTGGAAACCCTGCTGGAGACGGCATATGCCCGTTGGGAAGACCTGGAATCACGGAACACATGAAACGGATTGATGATAGGGAACTTCCAAAAACTAATATACCCGCCTTGCTTGCCTTTTTGATCGTTTTCTTCGTTGCGTCAACAGTTACATAACATGTAGTATCTTGAGTGGCTGAAAAATTGAGACAACGCAGTAGATGGGACTTTTTACGACGCCATCAAGCATGCTTTTAAAAAAAAAGGCAGTGTCGTTGAGTCTTTAAAGAGGCACGAAAAATGTTAAAATCAACATTAGCCGAGTTTAAAATGATCACCGGTCAGGGAGTCGCACTCCTTGATTTTGATGTATCCTGGTGCGCTCCCTGTCGGATTTAGGAAATCATTATCGCTTCCCTTGCACGGCGTTTTTCAGGGCGGGCGGCCTTATCAATTCTGGATCTGGATCACAACATTCAATTGGCCGGTATAATGCAGATAAAAAGTGTCCCGACACTGATATTATTTAAGGAAGGAAAAGAAGTGACACGTTTTATCGGACTTCAGTCGGAAGAGACGCTGAACAGGGCAATCGAGGATGCGTTACGATAATTATTCTATTAGGAGTATGTCATGGGAAAATGTGTTAACCATCCGGATGAAGAAACCAGTTTTATGTGCATGAAGCACAATATTTATTTATGTGAAGATTGTCTTAAATGTCGCGACCCGAAGATACATTGTAAATTTTGCTCTTCATGTCCCATCTGGTTCATGGAAAAACGCGGGGGGAAAAATATTGGAGACCGTTAAGGAAGAGAAAAAAGAATATACGGTTCTCTTTAAACCGGACAATAAAGAAGTTCTCATTTCTGAGGGGGCAGCTGCTTGATGCGGCATTGGCAGGGGATATTCCGTTAAATGCTTCCTGCAACGGGAAGGGCTCCTGTGGCAAATGTAAACTGGTTTTGGAATCCGGAACCGGCAAATGTGATGATACTCCCCTTTTGACCCAATATGAAAAAGAACACAATTATGTATTGGCCTGTCAGACGATCGTTCAAAGCGATGTGATTGTCAAAATACCTGAAGAAACAATTGAAAAGAAATTGAAAATTGCCGGCATGGGAAAAGAGGTAACTGCCCGGATGCAGGGTCTTGTCAAAGACATCTCTCCCATGGTTGAAAATATAACGCTGGAACTGACCCCGCCGACCCTTGATGATTCTGTCAGTGATCTTGACCGGCTGACCCTCGGACTGGCCAAAAATGGATGTGATACCAGCCGATTGAGTATCGGTTTGAAGGTAATGCGGGAGCTGGCAGCGACAATGCGCGATGAAAGCTGGAAAGTAACTGCCTCTGTGATGAAAAAAAGTTGTTCAAGCGAAATTATACGGGTCACTCCCGGAAATGGTCATCAATTATCGCTGGGTCTGGCGATTGACATTGGCACGACGTCTATTGTGGTCTACCTGGTGGATATGGCGGATGGTACAATTCTGGCCGCAACTTCCGGACATAATCGACAGGCGGCTTGTGGCGATGACGTGATCAACCGGATCGTTTGCGCTGAAAAAGATGGTGTTAAAAAAACTGAGTACAATGGGGCTTGCAACAATCAATGGTCTGCTTAATGAAGCCATTGACAGCGCAGAGGTGAAAAGAGAACAAATTGATAATGTGGTTTTGTCCGGCAATACAACGATGATCCATTTGCTGTTTCAGATCGAACCACGGTATATTCGTCGGGATCCTTACATTCCTTCCGTTTCAGCTTTTCCTCTCTTAAAAGCCGGGAATATCGGCCTGAAGGCCAATCCGTTGGCTGCGGTATTTATTATGCCCGGCCCGGCCAGTTATGTGGGGGGTGATATTGTTTCAGGCCTCCTTTATACCGGTTTTCATCGGGAAAAGGCCATCACTCTGTTTATCGATGTCGGAACCAACGGGGAGATTGTTTTAGGCAATAAAGATTGGCTGATGACGGCATCCTGTTCAGCCGGCCCGGCCTTTGAAGGTGGCGGCGTCCGCTGGGGAATGCGGGCTGAAGATGGCGCGATTGAAAAAATCACCATTGATCCGGAAACCTTTACCCCGTGTTTTTCTGTTGTGGGCGATACGCTTCCACGGGGAATCTGCGGGTCCGGCATGATCGATCTGATTTCGGAAATGCTTAAAACGGGAATCATAGGGCAGAACGGTAAATTTAAGGTTGATACCATCCATCCCCGAATGACGCAGGACGGAGATGAAAAAGCCTTTATCCTGGCTTTTGCTGAAGAATCATCGGTGGACAAGGATATCCTTTTTATGGAATCGGATATTGATAATCTCATTCGGAGTAAAGGCGCTGTATATGCTGGCTTTAAAGTCCTTTTGAATCAGGCGGGCTTTGATTTTTCCATGGTCGATCGTATGATTATTACCGGGGGATTCGGCCAATATCTTGATTTGGATAAGGCCGTATTTATTGGGCTTTTACCTGATCTTGACCGGCGCAAGTTTCAATATCTCTGCAACAGTTCTATTGCCGGCGCATACATGGCGCTGCTTTCAGAGAAATACCGGAAAGAGGCCTTAGAAATTTCCAACCGGATGACCTATATTGATTTTTCAAGCAATAACCAGTTTATGGACGAATTTACGTCCGCGCTGTTTTTGCCGCATATGAATATTGAAGAGTTCCCAAGTGTAAAAAAAATAATGCAGAAGCCCCAGCCGCCGGCATAGATCAAGGATGCGCCGGATGCGCCGGACGGATGCAAACGGTCATCCGGATGTAGCGGATGTAGCTGAAATAAAACGTTTTGTACCTAATTTTAATTTTCAGGTTTATCAAAGGAAGCTTGGCATGCCTCCCGCTATATCTTCCTTTTTCAATTTTCGGCGGGTCATGTGTCTTCAGCAGCGTGTGGTTTGCCGGCAATAAATAAAATTTAGTGAGTATATGCTTGACTGGAGTACCCGCAACATGCAGTATGGTTCTTCCTTGGGCTACGACAATATATATTGCCTACTGCACCCAAGTAAATACCCATATAAAATTTATCATTTAACGTTCAGGCATTTGAACGAAAGGACATATGATGGAAAATCAATCTTTTTCAGATATTGCAATCGTCGCCTGCGGAACCATGCGCATGGAATTAAACCAATTAAAGAATGAAGGGTTTTTGGATACGGAACATATATTTTTTACAACACCGGGCCTTCATCAGGA
>CAZQLG010000181.1:0-6026 GCA_964594105.1 uncultured Desulfococcus sp.
TGCCGCATCAAATGGTCCACAAGCACCAGGCTCACCATGGCTTCACAGACCACATTGATACGGGGAATGGCTGAAATATCATGACGGCCGTTGATTGTAATTCGGGTGGGTTTATTATTGGTGTCCACGGTTTCCTGCTCGATGCGGATGGACGGGATCGGTTTTACCGCTACACGAACAACAATTTCATCGCCGTTGGAGATCCCAGCAAGGATACCACCGGCGTTATTCGTTAAAAATCCCTCCGGCGAAATCGGATCATTATTCTGTGATCCACGTAGCGTCGCCGCACGAAACCCGGCACCAACTTCAACGCCTTTGACCGCCCCAATACTCATGAGGGCTTTTGCAAGATCCGCATCCAGCTTATCAAATACGGGTTCACCCAAACCAGGGGGGACATTCTTTGCGATAATTTCAACAATACCGCCCAATGAATCTCCTTCCTGTTTGACCCTGGCAACATCTTCTTCCATCTTTTTTGCTGCCTGCAGGTCTGCACATAAAAACATATTTTTCCCGATCGCTTGTTGATCAAACGTCACCGCTCTGACAGCGCCAAGGGATTTTGTGTGGGAAAAAACCGCAATATTTTCTTTCTTTAAAACTGAATTCGCCACAGCAGCGGCTGCGACCCTTGCAACCGTTTCACGGGCTGATGACCGACCGCCACCTCGCCAATCGCGGATTCCGTATTTCGCCTGATAAGTAAAATCTCCATGCCCCGGGCGATATATGTCTGCAATTGATTGGTAAGCGCCTGAATTGGCATCACGGTTTTCCACCATAATCAAAATCGGCGTGCCCGTTGTCTGGTTTTCAAACACGCCGGAAAGAATTCTCGCGATATCCGATTCCTTGCGCGACGTACTTGTCCTCGACCCGCCGGGTCGGCGGCGGTCCAGCATTTCCTGAATAACCGATTCATTCATTTCAATCCCGGGCGGGCATCCGTCAATCACCACACCGACGCCTTTACCGTGGGATTCTCCCCATGTTGTCACCTGGAACAATTTTCCCAATGAATTGCCTGACATATGATTTCCTTGAATTGAATATTATTTGCTGAATTCACTGAATTTTTTTTGAAACATCTCGATGAGGGAAAAAACAAACAATAAATTTTAAATCCGGCGGTTAAGGTATGAATAAAAATCGCGTCGTCTTGCTATCATTTGGAAGAAAATGATTTGTTTACTGTCATCCTTGATATACGCTATTCTAAATTGCTGGCCAACAACTTTGAAGTGGTAGGAGAATGTGCCTTTTAAATCCCCTGAAAGTTTTTCACCGCATCAGGATTTGATAAAATAACAGGAATGTGTTCATATCTAATTTTTTTACGAATCTGTGGGTCAGTTTTCTTCAAATCCCTTTTGATTGCCGGATGATATTCGGCTCTATACATCAAACACTTCGCTTTCGCTTAGATATTTTACTTTCCCTTGCTCCAAATCTTTGTTCCGGTCCTGAAGTTCTGCCCCTTCACTTGTCAGATACATGTACAGTGTCTCAATATCCTGTTTATTCATTCGACTAATCATATAAGCAATATTTTTTAATTGGAATATCAATTGATAATTCGGGCATCATGATGCTCCTTGTTTTATTTTGAATATTTCTTAATTTAATGTATTCATCGTTGTTTTGTCAACAGTGTCCAGCAAAGTCAACGTGGGAATATTACATATTCGTCGGATTGCACCATGCAAGACGCGGCTAATCAAAACTACGTTAGCATTAATTACTCATCTTCCGATGTGTCGCTCCCTCACGATCGCGGCGCTTCTACCTTCTACCTTCTACCTTCTACCTCACATACAATCCGTCAAATACTTTCCAATATTCAGGAAATGATTTTTCAACGCAATGTTCATTTTTAATTTCTATTCCGGGCACTCTAAGACCGGCGACGGCAAAGCTCATGGCGATGCGATGATCATCATATGTTTCAATGACCGCGCCATGGGGGTTGCCGCCGGTAATTATCAGGTTATTTGATTCTGATTTTGCCGATATGCCCATCTTCGTCAACTCATTGATTACAGCGCTTAAGCGATCACTTTCTTTTACTTTCAGGTGAGATACATTTTTGATTACCGTAATACCTTCGGCAAATGCGGCAATAACAGCAAGGGTTGGTACCAGATCCGGCATGTCAGCCATATCCACTTCAATGGCGGAAAGTGAACCGCCGACAACCGTAATACCATCCGTTTCATGAATTACCTGACATCCCATTTCAGATAAAACATCTACAAAACGAACGTCTCCCTGGCTGGATTGCCTGGATATGCCGTTGACTTTTATGGCATGGCCGGTGATTGCTGCTGCCGCCCAGAAATAGCTTGCCTGGGAAGCATCCGGTTCAACAACATACCTGCCGGACCGGTAGCATTGACTGCCGGGGATTTTAAAATAATCATATCCTGATCTTACAACATCAACACCAAACCGGGACATAATATCAAGTGTCATATCAATGTATGGTCTGGAAACCGGCCCCTGGGTCACATGAATTTCCAGCCCATTTTGTGTGTAAGGCGCGATTAACAGAAATCCGGAAAGAAACTGGCTGCTGATACTGCAATTTAAGTTGACCGTTCCGCCAGAAAGTTTTGTGCCGATCACTGCCACCGGCGGGCATCCATTATTATTAACGGATACTGCCTGAACGCCCAACTGGTTTAAACCATCCAGCAGATGATGTATTGGTCGTTCATGCATCCGATCCGATCCGGATAACAAATAACGACCGTTTCCAATCGCTGCATACGCTGTCAAAAGCCGCATAGACGTCCCGGAATTCCCAAGATAGATTGGGTTTTCACTGGCATCCATTTCACCGTCCCGGCCGTTAATAATTACCCCATCTAATGCTTTATCAAAGGACACCCCGAATTGGTTTAACGCAGATAATGTATAATTGGTATCATCACTGTCCAGAAAATTTTCAATGCGACATAGTCCGTTTGATAATGCAGCGGCAATAAATATTCGGTGGGTATAACTCTTTGATCCCGGAACTGTCACGGCTGTATCATGAATTTTTTCCATTTTAATTTTCAGCATGGATTTCCCATCTTATTCGCTGATTGTCAAAATCCCTAATTCGTAATTCCTAATCACTAACCCGGATAAACCGAAAAAGTTATAAGTGAACTAAAGTTTGAAATGAGTCACACCAAGGCGTGATTATGGTTAATGCCTTCGGCATTTTCAATTTTAATATTAAAAATGATCGCGCATTTCACGCAGTCCATAACTTTAAATCACTTTAGCCACTTCACACTTTTTGAGTTTTTAAAATTGTTTGCCAAAAAAATACAAAAATCGGAGATAAGAAACTAATTCGTAATTCGTAATTCGTAATTCCCCTCACTCCTGTGATCGGGGATAAGAACCTAACAATTTAATATATTTACAATACGGTTTCATTCTTTCAATGGTTTGTTTAATTTTTTCATCGGCAATATGTCCATCAAAATCGACAAAAAAGAAATAACTCCAGTTCTCATGTTTTGTCGGGCGTGATTCCATTTTAGACATGTTGATCCCGGATTCAGCAATCGGCTCAAGAATTTTAAACAATGCGCCGGGAACATGAGAAATAACAAACATAATAGATGTTCTGTCACATCCTGTTGGACACGGCGAATCGTTTCCGATCAATAAAAAACGGGTAATATTATTGGCGTGGTCCTCTATGTTGGTTTCAAGAATCTGAAGTCCGTAGATGTGGGCTGCTTCGCTGTTGGCAATGGCTGCGGTTTTTTGTTCTTTCGACGCTTTTAGTGCGGCATGCGCGGTGCTGTTGCATTCGGACAAAACCGCATTCGGAAGATTTTTTCGTATCCACCCCCGGCACTGAGCAAGGGCCTGGGGGTGTGAATAAATCACTTCAATATCATCAATCCGGCTGGATCTGGACAAAACCGCATGTGAAATATTCAAATATTTTTCCGCACAAATGGTAAGATCAGATTCAAAAAAAAGATCTAACGTATGATTAATTGCCCCTTCAATCGAATTTTCAACCGGAACAACACCATAATCGCATTTTCCCTTGCTGACGTCGAAAAACACATCTCGGATCCCGGTTTGCGGGATATATGTTGACGAATGCCCGAAGAATTCCATGGCGGCAATATGCGTAAACGTAGCCTCCGGGCCGAGGTAGGATATCCTGGTCGGTGTCTGAATCTCTCTGCTTGCGGAAATAATATCCGTAAAAATCTGATGCAGTGCCTGGGGTTTAAACGGCCCTTTATTGATGGTGTTCAGTCGCTGCATGACCTGATTTTCACGGGATTTATCATAGACAAAGCGACCTTTTCCCCTTTTAATTTCCCCGATTTCTTTTGCGATTAACAAACGTTTATTAATAAGGTTCAGAATTGATTCGTCAATCTCATTGATCGAAAGTCTTAACTGGCTGATTTTATTTTCTGCCTGATTGCTTTCCGTATCGTTCATGCGGTTTGAAATTCCCTGAATTATTTCTCGGTTATGGTTTCATTAATTTTCATACCAAAATGCCGACCACTTTCCTCAATAGCCACCAGCACTTTATCGCCGGGACATAAATTAACAACAGAAACCGGCTGACCATCCGGGTCAGTCAATCGAATGGTCTCCGCATTCTGCAAGATCGTGTTAATTTCTTTTCCCGCCACGATTGCTTTAATCAGCATCATCGGCCTTTTTTCAATTTTAAGACGACCCACCGTACCCACAGTCGCGCTGCCGGTAAAATCAGTAATTAACACCGGGTCGCCGGCTGAAAGTTCTGAGAGATACCGTGTTTTGCCGCCGGGCACTCTTGTATATGCGTGCACCGCTCCGGCATTCACCCGGAATGGACGGGGAGCAACATAAGGATTGTCAATACTTTCTGAATGAACCAGAAAAAGCGCACTACTGGCATTGCCCACCAGCATACCCTCGCCTATTTTCATTTCCGTACAGGTATCCACGCACACCCGGTCCCCCATACCGACCGATTTAATTTCCGTAATTTCCGCAATGTCCAGGGGAATCTGATCCGTTTTCGCGCTAAGTACACCCAGCGCTTTTTTTAACGCCAAAAAATCATCCGTGCAGAAAAGAATATGGTCAACCCCTTTTTCAAGAATGCCAAAAGCAATCTCCGCTTCTTCCAGGCTATGAACCTGAGCGATTACGCCTTTGGCGCCTTTGGCGATCAAATTTTCCAGCGGAATAATGGACCAGTCCGTACATTCCAGAATTACCTTTTTATCATGGCACATTTTCACAATTTCATCTTCATCTTCACCGCTTTGAATTTTGAACACCACGACATCCTCATCCGGTCTAATATCACCGTCATCGGATATGGTTTCGATACGACCGAGCGCTTTTACCTTTTCAGCATAACCGGACGGAACCATCACGCCATCTGCGCCACCTTCAATGGCAGTGGTCACCAGTTCTTTATCCCAGGGGTCAATTTTTACCCAGATCTTTCGCATGAATATGTCCTCTCCATTTTTTTGACAAAATTATATCTTTCATAATTATAAAAGCAAACCGAAGCATAAAATTAAATTTTTAAGTTACCATTTTTTGTTATGCGAGAATTTTTAATGCATCATCAACAGATCCATTATCAAACAAGATTGAAGCCATGGCTTTTACCATCTGCGTCGGATTTTTATGCTGAAACACATTCCGGCCGATGGAGACCCCGGACCCACCAGCATCAATGGAGCCTTTCACCATTTCCAGAATATCTCTGTCAGAGTCCATCTTGGCTCCTCCTGCGATGACCACAGGGACAGTACAGCCGTCTACAACTTTTGAAAAAGTTTCAGGAGAACCGGTATATGACACCTTTACAATGTCCGCCCCCATTTCGCAACCCACGCGAGCAGCATGCTTTACAACCCCGACATCATATTCATCTTTTATTTTTTCACCGCGCGGATACATCATGGCCAGCAACGGAATACCCCAGTTTCGGCAATCATAACTGACTTTTCCAAAATCATTGAGCATTTCTTTTT
>CAZQLG010000182.1:0-6005 GCA_964594105.1 uncultured Desulfococcus sp.
TGATTTTTGATTATCTCCCAGGCTCTAACGGCGGCTATTAATTTTTCATTAACCGCCGTTTTCGGATTCCGGAATTTTTTTCTGGAACGGAAAAGATTTTTGAGGCCGAACACGTATAGCCGGCTGTTTAATGAAATGCCATTACTCCGGATATCGCGTGATCTTCTGAATCTCTCTATATAACGGCATCAGTTTTTTGGAAATTTTGGTGTATACGTTTTCATACAAGTCTTTATAAATCCGGCAGTTCTCAGGGATCGGCTCAAAGACTTTTTTGACGCCGGTCATCTCTTTTACCGCAGACTCAAAATCGGGAAACAGGTTTAACCCCACCGCCGCATCAATGGCCGCGCCGATAACAGACGTCTCATGGGTGTGGGGACGCTGGGCCGGCACACCGAAAATATCGGCGGCAATCTGCATGGCGGTATCGCTCTGTGAACCGCCGCCGGAAATCCGCAGCTGGGTGATGGGCACTTTGTTTTTTTTCTCTGTCAGCTGGGCGCCTTCCTTGAGTCCGTATATCAGTCCTTCAATCATTGCCCGGTAAAGGTGCCCCCGGGTATGGACATCTCCGAAACCGATAATGGATCCTTTGGCATATCGCTCCATGTGCGGTCCGGGAGACCAGTGCGGCTGGAGCATCAGTCCCATGGAACCGGGGGGCACATCGCGGATGATTTTTTCAAACAGCATTTCCGGTGTGACACCCGTTTCTTCAGCTTCCAGCTTCTCTTTGAGTCCGAACTGTTCTTTAAACCATGTCACCATCCAGAATCCGCGCATGATGGCTACTTCCGTATAATACTGGTCCGGCACCGCAGCCGGGTAAGGCGGGATAAACGCCTGGAGCTCTACATAACGCTGGATGGCGGTGTTCACTGTGGCGATTGTGCCAAAGCTTAAACAGGCGGTTTCCGGTGTCAGGCACCCGGCACCCAGGATTTCACACGCCTTGTCACTGGCAGCCGCGATAACCGGCAGACCTGCCGGGATTCCGGTTTCTTTGCAGGCTTTTTTCGTGATGATTCCCAGGCGCTGTCCTGGTTTTATCAGAAGGGGCAGTTTTTCTTTTTCAACCGGAAACAGTTTCCATTTAAAATCATGTTTGCCCGCCCACTGGTAGGTCTTACCATTAACTGGAAGATACCCCACGTTGCTGCCTACTGAGTCAATAAATTCACTGGTTAACTTGAAGTTTAAATATCCGGACAGCAACAGGTATTTATGTGTTTTTTCCCATATATCCGGCTGGTTTTGTTTAATCCAGTTGATCTGGCAATTGGAAATGACCCCATCGACAAAATCATGGAGTTTCACCGCTTTTAGTAAAGGCCTTAATACTGAAGAAATGACTTTTCCTGAATCCGCTTTTCGCTGATCCAGCCAGACGATTGCCGGCCGCAGCGCGTTTCCGTCTTTATCCACATTAACGACCGTTGCCCGCTGGGTGGTGATGCTGACACCGGCAATGTTCTTTTTAAGGTCTCCTGTATTTTCCAGCAGTGTCCGGCAGGATTGGCAAAGCATATCCCAGTAGTATTCCGGTTTTTGTTCAGCCCATCCGGGAAATTCTGAAAAATAAGGTTCAATGGGCGTCTTGACCAGGTCAATGATTTGTCCTGTAAGATCCACCAGGGCCGCGCGAATCGATTGCGTGCCCGCATCAATTGTCAGAATTAATTCTTCCTTTTTTTTCATCATAGGGTCCTTTTATTTTTGATCCAGTCCCAGGTGACCGCCGGGATTCATGATGTTATTCGGGTCAAAATGGTTTTTTAACGATCGCAGCACATCCATTTGTTCTTTGCCAAGGTGCCGTTCCATGAGTGGGGCGAATAATTTTCCCACACCATGATGGTGGCTGATGGAACCGCCGTTTTTTAAAATCGAATCCAGCACGCCGTTATGGAATTTTCGGTATTCTTCGAGATCAATTGTTTTAAGTATGAAAATAAAATACAGATTGGTCCCCTGGGGGTAAAAATGCGAGGCGTGGGTCATGCAGATGACCCTGGGATGAGATTTAATAAAAGCACGGACGCCGTCATGCAGCCGGTGCAGATTCTCCCATGTGACCCCGGATTCTACGGTGTCGACAATTACGCCGTAATCCATCAGGTCTTCTCTCATATACGGTTCTTTATAACGGGTTTTTTCCCATTTTTTGGTGGCATACCCGCTTAAAGACATGGCGCCGTTTTTCTTGCAGATTTTGGTGACCTGGTCTTTGACATGATTGGAAAATCCTTTTTCTCCTTCCGACCAGCCCATGCACAGGCAACGTTTCATGGTTTTATAACCGCGCAACGTCATCATTATATCAATGGGAGAGCCGTGAATCCCATAAAGCTTCAAGCCCACCTCGCTCTCTTCCGGGTCGGATATTCGAAATACTGCGGGCAGGCCGAACTCCGCCTGATTAATTTCCCGGCTCGCATTGACTGCCGCCTCCCAGGACGAGAACATAAAGCCGAACCGCTGACGGTTGCGGGGCATATGGCGGAAAATTTTCATGGTTACTTCAACCAGAATACCGAAAGAGCCCTCGCTGCCTTTCATGATATCATTGATTTTGGGCCCTGTGGCAGTGGCCGGATATTCCAGGGTTTTAAATGATCCCGCGGGTGTGACATATTCCTGCGCAAAAACAATATCATAGGCGTCCCCGTAGTAAGTGGAGGCCTGGCCGGAACCCAGCGTGACCACCCATCCGCCGACGGTTGAAAATTCAAAGGATTGGGGGAAATGACCGCAGGTGTATCGTCGTTTGACATTAAATTTTTTCGGCGCATTATTTAAAGCGTCTTCATAGGCCGGGCCAAACATCCCCGGCTGAACCGTTGCGGTCTGGTTCAATTCATTGATATCGATCAGCTTGTTCATGTGGGTGCTCATGACCAGCATGATACCGGCCTTCGGTGTATTCAGACCGAAAGTTACCGATGACCCCCCGGAAAAAACATAGATAGGGATTTTTTGACCATTGCAATAGGAGACAATTTTTTGCACGTCTGTTTTGTTTTTTGGATGAACAACAATATCCGGAACATTGCGAACCTGATTTTGTCTTAAATCCATGGCTTCATCCACGGTCTTGCCATGGCTGAATTTGACCCGGCTGTAATCATCGGTGGCAACATTTTTTTTACCGACAATGTCCGTAATCGCTTTTATTTGTGCGATGGTTAAAGTAATTTTTTGATCAATGGAAACTTTTTCGTTACCTTCAAACTGCGGTTTTTCAAAGTCTTCATTCGTCATGTTAAATGTTTCTTTGAGCATCAGATACCATTCACTGCTCGGATGTTTGAATTCCTTGGGGTCGCCCCATTTAAAAATGGAACGGTATGATTTTTTTTGGGGCGGTTTTTCACTCCAATCCGGTTGGAATGTCTTTGACATGGTCTTCTCCAGTTTGATTAAGGTTGTCGGCTTCGTAAAAAACTTTTCATGGTGACGATTCACCACTGTATGAAAAAATAACTTATCAATTATTTCAGGCCATTACGAATGAGTTAGTTGGAAGTGGTTTAATCGCATTGATTTAAAATAGCCTGAAAAAATTGTCAGCCCTGCATTGATACGAGATTATGCCAGCATAGCCATTGTTCTTTTTGTCGCTGTTTTTAAAATATCTTTCATTATCTGCTTTGCGTTGTCCGGTTCCCGGTTTTTGATTGCCTGAAATATGTCTTTATGAAAAGCCAGTGTGCTGGCCCGGTTTTCCGGATCACTGAAATATAACTCATAATAGTCATTCATCTGGCTGGTGAACGCATTGAGCAATATAACATATAAAACATTGCCGCTGGCCATTGCGATAATATTATGAAGCCGCATGTCCCGGTCATCCATGTTTTTTTTATCTGTACCAGACACCAGTCGTTCAAGGCTTTTAAGGTCTTCTGCGGTCCTGTTTTTTGCCGCACAATATGCCATTTCCGGAACCAGTACTTCCCTGAGATCCATCAGGTTTTTAAAAACATCCATATCTAGGGCGTTGTTTTTAAAAAGTAGTTCTTTCACCAGCTCCAGGCTGCCGCTTTCAAGATAGTTTTTTACATAAACGCCTTCCCCATGCCTGATTTCGACCAGGTCCATGCTTTCAAGTTTGCCAAGTGCTGCCCGGACCGTTGAGCGGTTTACACTCAGCATTTGTGCCAGGGTTCTTTCTGCGGGGAGTTTTTCGCCGGGGACAATATCTTTGTTGATGATTCTGTTTTTTAATTGTTCGACAATTTCTTCGTAAAGCTTTGTCTTATTGAGTGGTTTTAATAAAGTAACAGGTTTTCCCATTCCAGATGATGCCCTTCTTTATAAAATATGTGGACCAATGTGGTTTATTGATACGGTGGTCCGACCACTATGATTATTGCAAAGCCAACACCGGGTGTCAATCTATTTTTTTGTTACCCATTCCCAGGGCGTTGCCCTGGGCTATTATGCTCGGCCCTTACAGGGCAAAACCATTTCTGGTATATCGTATTTTGAAAGATGCGCCTGACGACCATGGTGTTGGGGAGACGCTTTAGTGCGACTTAATTAAAGTGGATCGCCCAACAATCTTATTTCTAAGCTTTTGAAGTGATTGATCAGTTGTTTTCTCAAAGAGGTCGTTCGTTCCTCACTTTTCGTAATGACAGCCAAAATTCAGGGTTTTCGTTCAGGCACTGCCAATTACACAAATAGATAAGTCGACAACCGTAGCAAGTATTTATTGTTTTGGGGAAAAACACCGACCGGAAATGGCTTTGGATGAAAATGAAATTGCCGTGGAACTAACGTTTGATAGTCTCGTAAAAAGTCGGATTCCGACGGCAAAGTATAAAAGTTCAAATTCAAGGCGCGCAAATTCTGAGTGATGATTTGTACTTAGCGTACTTTGAAGAAACGAGGAATGCAGCGCAACACAGAATTTGGACTTTTTACGAAGCCGTCAACGTTTATTACTTACGTTGGATTAAAAGAGGCAACAGGAAAGGGCTATTTGTAAACAAAAGAAGTGGTCGGGGCGGTAGGATTTGAAAATCCCGCTCTCCCGAATCGAACAAACCCTTGATACACATGGCTTACCCTTTGATTTCAAATGATTAACAGCGAGTTAGTAGCAATTCAATAAGTTCAATTTCCATCGTTTAATTCAGCCAATATCAAACAAAAGTACCAGGATTCTACCAGACCTTTCACCAGAAAATTGGGAAAACTTTAAAGCCCATCCCCGAATGAACCCCAAAACCCGTGAGTGAGTGAGCCCACCAACCCTTGACAGGTGTAATTACAGTGGTGTCAGATTGTAATAAAAAGTGTAATTTCCTAACAGAATAAATTTAATATATAATAATTACAGTAGTCTATATCTATTTTATCTATTATTATCTAATCCAGCACCATATCACAGTATAAATTAGATATAGTCTATCATCAACTAATCATCATCAAAACAATCACTAATAAGCTCTTAAAACAGTATTAAATGATATAGGAAATCGAATTAAGGCATTGTATTGGATTGTATATGAAAGTGTCTTAAATCGCAAATGAGAGAGACTAAGTGATAAAGAAAGATAAGATTTGATACATGACTTAAGATAGTATATGATAAGTTAAAATTAATATAATATAGGAATTTTACATGGAACAGAAACCAACACCCAAAGCATTTAAACGTACAAGCAAGCTTCCATCAGAAGAACAACTTCAAAAAATGAAGGAGCAGGTTCAGACACAACCATCAAAAAAGGGAGGTAAGCATATGGCAGAAACAGATAAAGGGGGAAAAGGAAAGCCAAGAAAAAGAATAACATCTGAACAAGTAGCCAGGATGATAAAAGAGTGGGACGATAAGAGCATTCAAGGATGGGCTGATGAACTTGATGTATCCTATCAGACAGTATCAAAAATGGCAGAAGTTGTACGTAAAGCGGATGATTCTTTATGTAAGAAGAAAAGTAATCATTCAGCGTGATTTTATAGGTGTTAGCACTACCATAATAGATCAGGCA
>CAZQLG010000183.1:0-5998 GCA_964594105.1 uncultured Desulfococcus sp.
TAAGACCGAATCCGGAAACAAAGGCCTTGCCGATATTGCCGGTTGCTTTGTGGCGTTCCACTACGGCTATTTTTAAAATATCTGAGGATGAGTCTGCGATGACAAAACCGTTTTCAACTTTAGCCTCATGAACGGCCTGGCGCGTAATGATCTGTTCCGGCACCAGTTCAATCACCCGAATTTTTTCTTTTTTTGCCGGAATCTTAAAATCAAAGGTGCCGGCTTTGACATTCATGGCGGATGGGCACGATACGGAACCCGTCGAAAAATCTTCCTGAATTAATTCCCCTTCTGCGGCAACCATCCGGCCGCTGACATAGACTTCCTCCGCAGTGATGTTTTTCAAATCTGAGAAGACCACCATGTCTGCCCTTTTACCCGGTGCAATGGCGCCTACTTGATTCAACCCGAAATATCGGGCCGGATTGATTGTGCCGATACGAATAGCCGTAATCGGATCAATGCCGTTATGAATCGCAGTCTGGATGATAAAATCAATATGACCCTGTTCACATATATCATGGGGATGACGGTCGTCCGTGCACCACATGATCCGGTCGGCGGTTTTTTCATTGATGACCGGCAAAAGGTCTTTCAAGTTTTTGGCACCGGTCCCCTCCCGGATCATGATATGCATACCGAGCCGTAATTTCTCCAACGCTTCATCCACTGTTGTACATTCATGGTCACTCGAAATTCCAGCGGCCACATAGGCGCTCAAGTCTTTTCCGGTCAGTCCTGGCGAGTGGCCGTCCATCGGTTTTTTATGGGCAAGGGTGTCTTTGATTTTGCGAATGACGCTATCATCTCTGAAAATAACTCCGGGAAAATTCATCATTTCCCCTAAACCCACAATCCGTTCATGGTTTAAAAACGGCTTTAATGCATCCGGTCCCAGATCAGCCCCTGCGGTTTCCATGTTGGTTGCCGGCACGCACGAGGGAAGCGTAAAAAAGACATTCACCGGCAGATTTTCACTGGCCCGCAGCATATAGTCAATCCCCGCAGTCCCCAAAACGTTGGCAATTTCATGGGGATCAGCAATCACGGTGGTTGTTCCTTTGCACAAAATTGCTTTGGCAAATTCCGCCACCGATACCATGGCACTTTCAATATGCACATGGGCGTCAATAAATCCGGGGGAGACATACCGATTTTTCAAATCAACGGTTTCTTGAGCCGGATAATCACCGATGCCGACGATATGGCCACGGAAAACGGCGATATGCCCGGATATAATTTCATTGGAAAATATATTAATGATCCGGGCATTCATAAACAGACAGTCAACCGGCTGTTCTCCTTTGGCTGCTGCTATCAGTTCTTTAAGATCCATATTCCCCCGGCTTTTCTTACTTAGATTTCCAAATAACTTCATAATGATCGGAGAAAAAAATTGTAGGTCGGGATTCTTTCCCGACAAATAAAAATGACGAGTTAATCGCCGGGTAAGAAACCCGGCCTACAATAGAAATATTTTTTTGATAAAGCGATGCGCAGCGGCATCCCATTGCTTTTTACGAAGCCGTCATTTGTTTAATCGCCAAACCCACTGACCCGGCCTGCCGCATTATTTCATTTACATCCAGATTAATCGGTAAGTAATTCCGTACCAGAGGTTTTCCAGACACAAACACATCCGATACATCCGCTCCATTTACCGCATACACCACATGAGATTCCGGGTGATACATGGGTGTCAGGTGCGGTTTTTGGGTATCAATGATGATAATATCCGCCTGTTTTCCGGGTTCCAGGGAACCGATTATATCGCCTAACCCGATGGCTTTTGCCCCTTTGATAGTGGCCATTTTGATAACGGTTTTCGCGTCCATGACTGTGGGGTCACCTTTAACCACTTTATGCAGTTTGGCCGCCGAATCCATTTCCACAAAAAGATCCAGATTGTTATTGCTCGCACATCCGTCGGTTCCAAGACCGACACATATACCCTTTTCAATCATGTCCGGAATCGGCGCAACGCCGGAAGCCAGCTTCATGTTACTTTCCGGACAGTGAGCAATTCGCGCATTTCGACCGGCAAGGACATCCATGTCTTCCTCATCAAGCCAAACCGCATGGGATATCAACGTATTTCCATTGATGACACCCAGAGAATCAAGGTATTTTACCGGTGATATCCCGTGCATCTCCTGAATCTGTTCCACCTCCTGCTTTGTTTCCGCTACATGAATCTGAAACAATACACCCAGTAAATCGGCCGCCTGTTTGGCTTTTTTCAAGGTGTCTGTCGAACAGGTATACGGAGAATGGCAGAATATGGACGGTGTTATCAGCGAAGACCGGTTCTTCCATTGTTTGACAAATACTGTTGCGGCTTCCACATTTTTTAAAGGGTCCGGCACACCAGGGGCGGGGAAATCAATCACGCCCTGGGCCAGAACTGCCCGCAAGCCCGTTTCAAGAACTGCTGCGGCAACGGCATCTTCATAAAAATATCCGTCACAGCAGGTGGTGGTGCCGCTCATTATCATTTCCGCGCAGGACAACAAAGTACCGATTCTGACTGTTTGGCGTGAAATATATTTCTGCTCTGCCGGGAAAATATACTCATTGAGCCATTGGGCAAGGGGCAGATCATCGGCAAGTCCCCTAAATATTGACATGGGCAAATGCACATGGGCATTAATCAGGCCGGGCATCACGATGCCGCCCTGAGCGTCAATTATCTCTCCGGCGTCATAAAGTGTGATATCCTTTTTCCGGGATTCTACAAGATGAATGACACCATCTTTGAAGCCCACCACCCCGTCTTTAATGATTTCAAAATCAGAATTAACAGTAATTACCGTTCCATTATAAATGATTCGGTCAAATTCCATTCCAAGCCTTTATTTACTCATAAGGGGTCAGGTCTACTTTTGACTCTTATTAACATTCAACCTGCGCAACGAACAATTCTTTTTTTTGTTTTTAACAATTTCACCATAATCTTAAATATTTTCTTGTAGACAAGCTGAATCAACGGGACATCCAAAAGCCTGCGAATCAGCCGCACGGAAAAAAAATCCCGGTTTTCCATGAGGCTTTTGTCCAAAGAGATTTCTTTTATCATAAAATTGCGACCAAAAAGACTTAATATCATCAGATATGTAATAATTGCGATCAGGTCCCATGCCCGTCGGATATGGTCTTTTGGATAGTCAAGCTGTTCGCCCATGGCCATGCGCTGAATTTCAACAATGTGAAAAATATCAATCTTACTGCCAAACAGCTCCCGGGCTGTCCACAACAGATAAAGACATCCTCCGCAATAACTGACCAGTGCATCCGCGCCCGTGGCTTCGGCTTCTATAATTTTTTTACCCGCCACATCCATGATATCAAACAGAATATGAATCGGCCGGTCCCAGGAAGCGCCCGCGCCAAAACCGCAGCACCGGGCCTTTTCCCGGATATGGGCCATTTCGATGATTTCACACCCCGTGCGCTTTAAAATTTCCCTTGGCGGGTCCCAATATTGCCCGCCGCCAGCCTTTGAATAACAATTATCGTGTACCGTGACACGCATGTTCAGTTTCTGCGTCAGTAGAATTTCTTTGGAATCGATCTTATTTAAAAGCCACTGATGAAAATTAATGACATTCACATCATGCTTGATGCCCATTTCATTGGGATGCACATCCGTAATCATCCAGTGAACGGCATCCAGGAGGGGAACGATCGTTTTTACATCCCATGCCTTAAATTCATCCCGGCATTTTTCGGCAATTTTCTTAACCACATCAAGATATCCGCCCTGGTAGAGATATGCCCCGCATTCCCAGTGATCCAGCAAATCAATCGGCGTGAAATAATCCAGCAGGCGGCTGTCTCCAACGACAAACGGCAGCAAATGAACATAATTTCCAATCAAAAGAACGTCCCCTGCCGGTTTTCGGGAACGCCACGCATTGATCCATTTTTGCTCCCGCCCGGGCAAAAACAGATTCAGAAGCTGCCAGATATTTCTATCCATTGTGGGGCAGACAAACCGATAAATATACGGCGCGCCTCGGTTAAGATACAAATCATTCCAGCGTTCAAGGATTAACTGGTAAGGTTTGCAATCATGGGGACAAAAATGATTACAGGAACGGCAGGTGGTGCAAAGGGACAATACATACCGACTTTTCCCGCCGGAAATCAACGCCTCTATTTCCTGTTGGGCGATATCCAGCGGCAATAAAAGTTCCGGGCATTGATGAAAACATTCCCCGCACCGCGTGCAGGCATCCACATTAAAAACCTGTCGATTCCGATCATCAGGATTGGATTTCATAAGCTTCCGCCTTTAAAGACTTTATCGAAATTTGAAACACATTGTTTCTATCAAACTGTTTTTCCAAAAGGTTTCACAATAATAATCAGTTGCGGGAGGAGTGTCAGGGCTGAAATAAGTGCAATGAGCATCGCCAGGCTCGTCATCAGGCCAAAAATAATACTGGGAATAAAATTAGATAAAATAAGGATTGAAAACCCGATAATAATTGTCAGCGACGTATAATACATGGCATGTCCGATACTGCTGTGACATCGATGCATGGCTTTTATATAATCCCCATCGACCCGGATCTCTTTTTCGAATCGATGAATATAATGAATGGTATCATCCACTGCAATACCGACACTGATGGCCGCGATGGTGATGGTCATCATGTCCAGAGGTATATTCAGCCACCCCATCATACCAAGAACGACACTGGTTGCCAAAAAATTCGGGAGTATTGCAATAAACGCTATGCGAAGGGACCGGAACAAAACAGAAAACATCACGGCCAGGGCCAAAACTACAATGCCCAGAGTCATTATCTGAGACTTGAACAGACTTTGCAGCATATTGTTGTATAATACCAGCATCCCGGTCAGATGGACGTTTTCCGACTGATATCCCAGCTGATGGGTCAGGTCATAATCAATTTTTTTCAAAAGTTCGTTTCTTCTTAAATCTTTTTCCGAATCTTTTACCCGGACAAAAAACCGAACCTGGTTATTTTCTACGGATGCATAGGGTTCCACAAGAAGCTTTTTAAATGTTTCCGGGATTTCATTGTAAACAATAGAAAGGTCAAAGCTGTCAAGGGACTTCCCCTTATTCAGGCGATCCGCCATCTTCATCATGGTGCCCAGAGAAAGTACTTTGCCGACACCAGCAAGGCTTTCCAAATAATTATGTACTTTAAGCACTTTATTCATTTTATACGGCGTAAACCAGTATTTTGCAGCGTTGTCCGCCACATCCGGCTCATCAAATTCGGCGAATTCATCAAACGCGTCGAAATCCGAAACTTCATCAGATACGCCCATGTCTGCAGGTTCGATTGGCGCTGTGTTCCCGGTATCTATATCTTCCAAATCGATCAACACATCCAGCGGAGTGGTTCCGCCAAGCTGCTGATCAATCACTTTCATTCCCTGGTAAATTTCGGTGTTTTTCTTAAAATAATTAATAAATGAATTTTCCACCACCAACCGTGAAATACCCACCGCACTTAAAATAAATGCGACAGCACTGACAACAAGAATTACGCGGCCATGCTCTTCGGTAAATTTTGCCAGAAGATGCATCAAAGAATATCTTGACGCCTTCAGATCCGGCGGCGCCGCTTTCGAAAACAGCATCATTGCCGAGGGGAAAAATATAAACGTAATTATCAGGGAAACAATAATCCCGGCGACCATCATCCAGCCGAATGTAATGACCGGGTAAATGTCACATGCCAGCAACGATCCAAATCCGGCAATGGTTGTTAAAGCCGCATAGATGCAGGGCGTCAGCTTGAGTCGTACTGTTTCAAGCACCAGTTCCTGTTGTGAAAAATCAGGATATATTGCTGATAGTTCACGATATCTGACAATCAAATGAATGGTGACGGCCATGGTGATAATCAGCTGCAGTGAAATAAAGTTTGACGAAATGACGGTTACTTCCCATCCAAAAAGCCCCAGCAGACCGATCATGGCAATTGCGGCAAACACGCAGCAAAACATCGGTAAA
>CAZQLG010000184.1:0-5985 GCA_964594105.1 uncultured Desulfococcus sp.
AAAATTTCATTATTTCAGCTATTTAAACAAAAAATACTTTTTACGAATTTGTCAAAATTTAGCCTTGTTTTATTTTCAAACATATGCTAATTAGACCGACTATAATAATTTCGCTTTAAAATATTTTCTGGTTTAGGACTTACATTTCGCACTTTTGAAGTAAAAAGTTTTTAATTTTGCGTTTTGGCCCATGTTGCATTTTTACATCAGACACCCTATTCAGCAGCAAGACTTAAATATACGGAGGGAGGGACACCCAGAAGGCGTAGCACCTCAAAATGTATTTTATGCAGGCCCTTTAGAGTCTGCTTAGCCAAACGATCTTTGACAAAAATTTGTGACAGATGGACGTTTCTAAACAAGTACCGCATATTGTTCCAGGTTGGATTGGGGGTTTTCATCTTTTGGGGAAGAATCGCCAGACTTTCAATGGACTCCTCGGCCATTTGTTTACGGATGGCTCTTTCCATCAGGCTGATAACCAGCAGGGCCACAAAATACAAAAATGTGATGGCTTCAGATTTTTTAAGAACAACCGGGGCAATTTCCAATACGGATTTTGTAGTGCTAAAACGTTTTTCAAGCTTTGGCTGCTGTTTATAAACGCGAAGGACTTCGGCACATTTCAGATCTGTATTGGTAATCAACGAGAAAATGCCGTCAGTCAGCGCCTGCTGTTCAATGGCCGTTTGATTTCTTTGCCATTTCAATTCATAGGTGATTTTTGTGCAGTCTTCGTAAACGCTGTCAGCACAAGGGCGCCCGACACCGACTTTTTTTCTGCAATTGCTTTTATGCTCTATCAGCTCGATATCAATCAATCCTTTGGTATTGTAGAGCGCTTTTGCAATTGCAGATTCGATTTGCTTTCGGGTTTTAAGTTTGTAACGATTAAGTTTGCCGGCAAGCTCAGTCAAAGTTTTTTCAGCTTTAGCAAGACGGCGGTCACGTGTCTTTCGGTCTTGCCGGGCTTTGGCGGTGCTTAATATCCAGATCAACCGGTAACCTTTTTGTGTGGATTCTGCCTCGAAGGTATAGAAGCTGTTTTGTTTGGAAGGTTTTCGATTGACCTGAATGCTGTAAGCCAACTGCCATTGAACTTCGCCATTTTGAAGCTGTTGTTTAAATGGCTTAAGTATGGATCGATTTTTAGGCACAACGGTAATAAAGTATCCGCCGTTTTGATGGATATGATCAAGATTGTCTTCGCTGCAAAGTTTGCAATCGGCGACATAGATAAAATCCGTTTTTGCAAGCATTTGACGCAAATGATCCCAATCGGGGATATGGGTATTGTCATCGCTCTGGTTGCCGTCAAAAAGCTTGAAGCTTAAAGGAACATGGCCGTCATCGGTGATATTGAGTCCGTATACGAGTTGCAAGCAGTCCGGACGAAAATCTTTGTTATGGCCGCAGCGCAGTTGAACGGCCTCCGGGGCTTGATTTTCATAGCGGCCTTTGAAAGTAATTGTGGTCGAGTCATTATGGATCTTATCGGTATCCAGCTGGTGTGCTTTAATTGCGCTGGCTGAGAGATCGAGCATTAACTCATTACGATTACACGTATAAAGCCGATCGAGATTCCGGCCCAGGCAGTCGTCGTTGTATTTTCCGGCTTCCTGTGTTTGTTCCCCGATGCCGTCAAGATAATCGGTCGCCCACTCGGAAACTTTATAGAGTGGATTAGGGGGCATTGATAATGTTAAACACCATCAGCGATAAAGCCTCTGCCGGCGCCACATGCATTTTGGCAGTTTGCGGCACATACTTTTCAAATAGTTGATGCAGAGAGAGTTGATCCATATAATATTTAACCATCGGTTTGACGTCCAGAAGCCTGGCTTTTGAGTCGAGATTGTTCATTGTAATCCTCCTTGTTTTTAGAAGATTACAATATATCTAATAAAATCAAATGTCTATATTTTTTTTATCAGGAATTATATCAATTAGTTATGTACGGATGCCCTTAATTGCTAAATCGACACAGAGTATGTGCGGAATGTAAGTTAGGAGGGGCTTTTAATATATTTAAATTCGAGGGGCTCGCAAAGCCCTAAGAGTCAAAAGCAGACTTGCCCCCAAAACAAATACCAAACTATGATCATCAAAAAGGAGGCTTAAAATGAAAAGCAAGGTTACGCAAAGGTTTCTTACATTAGGGTTGATGCTGATGACGATGGCGGTTTTTTTATTGCCACTTAACGGGTATGCGGAACACTATGAAATCAATTGGTATGATATCCTCGGCGAAACTTTAATATGGGATTTGAGCGGTAGCTATTCCGACGAATTTTTAGGCTGTGAACTGACGTATGAATTATCCCAAAATGCAAAAGGAAAAATTACCGGAAGTAAACATGTCGTCTGTAGCGGATACCTTGAAGGACACAGCGTGGATATGGAGTTTGATCTGGACCTCAAGGGAAAAATCAAACAGAAAAACGGGGTAGCCACGGTAAAGATAAGCATGAAGATCAAGGGTATTGCTGATGTTCCGGATATGGCTATTTATGGCGCAAAAATCTCCGGCAAGCAAAAGATAACCGCAGCAATAGATCCCGTCAGCCGGACCTTAATCGGAACGGTTCAGGAGAAGGTCAGCATAAAAGGACTCCCTTCCATAAAGGAGACGGACGATTTCTCTATAGCCCTTCCTTCGGGTATGGACGGCACATGGTCCCTTGCAATCGATGTCAATGACGACGGCAAAAAAATGGTTGGAGGCAGCCAGCTGTGGCTTTCAAACGGAAGAATACTGCCGTTTTTTGCTAAAGGAAAATATAAAGCCAAAACCAATGAAACCAAGTTCACGCTTAAAGGAACCGATAATGCAAGCGGGTGCAAGCTATCACCCGTGATTAACGAAGGGACCCGCCGCAATGTCACCTCGATAAAAGGAAAGGTGCTGGGGCAGAAGATAAGTGGTGGCGGTGGAGGATCAGACTCTAACGGTTCTGCTTCCGAAGACGCAAATCAAGAATCGCTTGTGTTGGCAGATGATATATCCTTTGTCGGTCATGATGTAATATCCGAGACAAAAACCCGCACCGTTACAGACTATTCAAGCTATACCCAAGAATGTACTTATACCTACGACAGTCTTGGGCGGCCGACACCGCACTGCAATACAACATATGACACAAGAACTGAGATATATACAGTTGATACGGATATCTACAAATACACTATAGATACCATAAAGGCAGACAATCCCCCCTTGTTATACAAATGGTATGTTTCTGGCGACGCAAGTATCAAAGAAGGCGATGAAACCGGTGAAGTAAGCTTGGCCTATGATGAGAATGATGAATTTTACCTATCTGTTGCGGTTTCTGATAGCAATGGAAACAGCGCCTGTCGAACGTATAACAGCAGCAGTGACATTACATCATCAGAATGCAATGACACATCTGCCCCATCTGTGCCGGCTGATTTTATGGCGACGAAGATCGGGTACGACCAGATAGATCTTTCCTGGTCAGCCTCTACTGACGACAACGGCATCATCGGCTACAGAGTATATAGAGACGGTACACTGCTATCTTTTTCACCCACCACAAGCTATTCAGACACCGGACTCAACGATGAGACAGAGTATTGCTATACTGTCTCTGCCTTAGATGTCGCTGGTAATGAATCAACAACGAGCAGCCAGAAATGTATCTCAC
Source organism: uncultured Desulfococcus sp. (assembly GCA_964594105.1). Taxonomy (GTDB): domain Bacteria; phylum Desulfobacterota; class Desulfobacteria; order Desulfobacterales; family Desulfosalsimonadaceae; genus SURF-3. Next base: position 3,669 of record CAZQLG010000184.1, read on the forward strand.
CTGGCGAGGACAAGGATGGTGACGGATATAATGAAAATCAGGGCGATTGCGATGATAGTGATGCGACAATATATCCGGGAGCACCAGAAATCTGTGGTGATAGCATAGATAACAATTGCAACGATCAAGTGGATGAAGGATGTCCTATGTCAGGAGATAGATTCACTGATATGGGGGATGGTACTGTACGAGATAATGATACAGGGCTTATCTGGCTTAAAGACGCAAATTCATTTGAAGAGATGGATTGGGCTGAGGCTATGGATGCAGCAGCAAACCTGAATAGCGGAGAACATAGCTTATCAGACGGATCATCAAACGGTGACTGGCGCTTGCCGACCAAAGATGAATTGCAAGGGATCGGCACCGACCCGCAGTCAACATGGTCTTCTGAGTATCCTTCTGTAACCTGGACGAAGCCTGGAGTACCATTTACATCAGTGCAGACCTTCGTTATCTACTGGTCGAGTACTGGGAACGATTCCAGCGACGCGTGGTGCGTGGATATGTACGATGGCTACCTGTACAGCCACAATAAGAGCTCCAATGCATACACGTGGCTTGTTCGTTCAAACAAAGGAGGAGAATCACATGATATAAGAATTCATGGCACAATCACAAATATTAATACCTTACTCGGCTACGCAGGAGAGGACTCATATCTTCAATTGGTATATCTGCCACCTGATGGTAGTGTAAATTTCACCACCGATGGTCAGGGTCGCTTTGCATATACTTCAGATCTGCCTTCTATTGATATTCCCGAATCGGGTTCATTTGCCTTTACCGTGGACAATTTGTTTTCCGGAGATTACTTTATTGCTCCACAACTATTGGAATCATATGATTATTTAAGCAAGGGTGGCCCTATTTTCCTAAAATCACCGACGCAGCTTTATATTTTTGAAATTCCAGAGGGCTACACACCACCGCTCGATATCGCAGCTGGTAATATAATGATGCCTTAGAGGCTATTTGTAAATTTTTACCAGAAGGGAGATGGTGCTACCTCAGAACGTAATACGCTTGTTCAGGTATTAGAATTGGTTAATGTGTCTGCTATTGCTGGTAGAGCAGAGCACACGGTTGTCCTGAAAACTGATGGTACTGTATGAACATGGGGATATAATTATTATGGACAACTGGGTGATGATACGACAACAAATCGTGTGAGCGGGGTCGCATCTTTAATCTTGAATTTTCCACGGCGGTTTTTATAACCGCCGTTTTCTTTTTGGACGGGTGCCGACACTTATGAATGGGGACGTTGTTGACAAATTACACAAACTATAAAAAGTAATTCATCAGCGACGCCTAAGCATTCATCAATATTTTCCGACAGATCTCATCAATTTCCAGCAAGGCCTTTGTTAATGGTTTTCCTTCAAGGCTTTCCATAAATATGGAATTGTCCTTGGGAATCATTCCGATCACTTTTGCCGAATTCAGCTGCTGTTTCATTACATCTTCAATGGCCGGTTCCACCTTGTTTAACACAAAACAAATCGCTTTATCGGCATTGGCCGCCATCCTGGTCATTTTTTTGGCCAATTGAAATGATTCTGACGTGGGGTCAATGACCCCTAAAATCAAATCACACTCCCCGACAATGCCCCGCCCAAAGTGTTCCACGCCGGCCTCGGAATCCAGCAGGATCACTTCCTTTTCACCAGTTTCAAGACTGGCCAGAAACTTTTTCGAAAGCACCCCCATGGGGCACGCGCATCCCTCGCCAATATGATGAATTTTGCCGATAATCAACATCTCAAGGCCATCTTCTGATTTGGCAATACATTCTTTCGGTAAATCATCAATGGTCTGTTTTCCGGAAAACAACCCGGCAGGATTATCCTTCATCATGGTCTGGTTTAATTTTGATTTAAATCCTTTTTTCCCGCCCAAAAAATCCATCAGATGTTTTGGCCCAGCGATTCCCGTCAGGTTTTCAAGACCGATATTGGATTCATCGCCATCTACGAGAAGCACCCGATATCCCAGTTTTTTCATTGATTTTGCCAGCAATACCGACAAGGTACTTTTTCCACATCCGCCTTTTCCGGAAACGCCTATTTTCATTTTTTTCTCCTATAATTATATGTAATAAGCAAAACTTTGTTATTCAGATGGCAAAGAAAAAAGCACCACCAATCGTATAAAATTGGCAAGGCGCACAAGTTCTGAGGAATGAGGAGTAGCTTGCTACTCCGCAGTGACGAAGAATGCAGTGCAACACAGAAGTTGGACTTTTTGCGAAGCCATCATTATCTAATTAGTTCAAATGCGATAGGCACCTTCACCCGCACCTGTTGCTTAAAAT
>CAZQLG010000185.1:0-5975 GCA_964594105.1 uncultured Desulfococcus sp.
TTAACTCATTTGTAAGCTGTAATGGCTATAAATAATTTATAAATTATTTTTTCCTACAGTGGTAATGAATCACCATGAAAAATTTTTGATGAAGCCATCAATCATTTTTTATACCAAGCGGAACCGTTATTGCCACTTTTGTACCGCCTTCCGGAATCCTGAGAATCCTGATCTTTCCACCAAGCGCATGAATCCGTTCACGCATTCCGATCAGACCGAATGAATCCTTTTTTGCAATTTTATTTTCATTGATCCCGACGCCATTATCTTCCACGACAAGCGCGATGGTTTCGTTGTTTTTTATCAATTGTACGCGGGCATCGGTGGTTTTGGAATGTCGGATAATATATTGGTCAGGGCTTCCTGGCAAACCCTGGAAATGACAATCGAAAGGTTTTCGTTCAGAAAAATTTCTTCGGGTTCAATATTCACATGAATATTTATCCCGCTGCGTTTCTGATATTCTCCTGCCTGCCACGCTATGGCTGCCGAAAGACCAAGATTATCCAGTAACCCGGGACGGAGTTCTGCGGATATCCTTTTCACGGTCTGAATCACTGAATCCACAAGCGATATTGCGTCTTTGGATTTTTTACGAATTATTTCCCAATCCGCCGGGCTGATGTATTCAAACTGCCCATCCGGCAATGACATCCGGTAAATCACATCCTTTGAATTTCCGGCCAGCCTGCGAAATCTTTCTTCCGTTTCCCGCAAAGCGGCTTTTATTTTATTTTTCTGTAGAACGTCTTTTTTCAGGAGATTTTTCGGTAAAATATTCTCCCCCATTTCCTTTTCCTTGATCACGCCCTGAAGTTCTCTGAAAAAAAGTTCCCCGCCCATGCGTTTAATTAAAAATCGATCAGTCCCCATTTTAAAGGCGAATTCTTTCTCTTCGTTTTCGGTGTCCGTTTCCGAATAGAAAACAATCAGGATATGACAGGTTTTGTTATCGGCTTTGAGCTTCCGGCAAAGTCTAAAACCATCCATGACAGGCATCAGAATGGTGGAAATAATTATATCCGGAGGGGCCAACAATGAATTTTCCAAAGCCTGTTTCGTGTTTTCAGCTTCTTCTACCGTATGTCCTTCGGATTGAAGTACTTTTTTAAATCGTATCCGATTAATTTCACTGTCATCGACAATGAGCAACCGCATATCTTCTGTCTCCCGCCATTGTTTCCTGTATTAGAATATTTTGTTATATTGTAATGAATAAATTGGATGGCATCGTAAAAGTTGTGATTCGCTGACTAATCAGTGACAGATAATTTTCCGTATAAGTTATCCGGGGGCGGTGTTCCTCTTTTTTCGCAGGACATAATTGTTTCGGTGGGCGCTGATTTTGATCTCCGATTATGGGCAATCAGCGATTTCACCACCCGCCATCCGACTTCCCCGTTTTCCGCCATTGTGGTCAAAACTTCCAGGGCCGTTCGGTTATCATAGGAAACCGGCCGATATGGCCGTGCTGAAGTCAGCGCGTCATACACGTCACAAACCGCAACAATCTCTACTATCAAATCCTGCTGTTTGATTCCCTGCGGATAACCCAGGCCATTCATTCTTTCGTGGTGATCCCTGGCTACTTTTGCTGCAATACAGTTGCTATTTCTGAAATAATAGCTCAACAGGACATATCCGGCGATGGTATGGTGTTTTAAGTGATTGAGCTCTTCGTGTGTCAGGAGATCCTTTTTTTTTAAAATATCCAGGGGGACACATATTTTTCCAAAATCATGGGTCGGCCCGTGTATAATCTCGGAAACCCGTTTCCGATAATTCGGCACCAGGTTCCTGGCGATCAGGATCGTCAATGCAAAAATGGTCAGCATATGGCGATAGGTGGAAAAATCATGATATCTGAAAAAATCCAGCACCTCCAAAACCGGAGCCACAAACTGGATACTTCTCATGACATCAGTGATTTCCGTCAGGCAATCGGGTTCGGTAAAAATAATATCATACGGCTTATTATGAATGATGCCAAGAAGATCTTCTTTTACCGAGCCATGATCCATCAGGGGATACGTTTTCAGGCTGGCCGGAGGATGTGACGCCATTAAATCCTTAAAAGATTCCTCATTTACCTCACTTCCGGCAGGCAGTAGCAGCTTACCGTCAAGGGTTTGTATCGGATAAAGTAGTTTAATCGGTTTCATCAATCAATTCCATGGATAAGGATTTGTTTTTTTAACGATTATTTATGCCATTAATTAGAGCATATGTCAAGAAATGGTCGTTTCTAATATAGGACAACGGCATTGGGTTCTAAATTCGGTGAAAAATTTATGAAAATGGTTTGAGAGCGACATTTGATCATTATCACATTCTCTTTAAGCCAGATAACGATTTTCAGAAATCAAAATCATCATGAAATCCATACCCTGATTGTTCTTCACGGACCGCCCAGTTAATTTTTTCGGCAATCGTTTTGCTGATCCCGTCAATGAGCTGAAGTTCTTCTATGCTTGCGGAAATAATTTTTTCCACACTGCCGAACCTGTCCAGCAGTTTTTTGGCTTTGTTCGGGCCGATCCCCGGAAGTCCCTGCAAAATAAACAGCTGTTTTTTAGATTTTGTTTTGGGCTGATACCCGCCCCGGTTTGAAAATTCACCACCGGCAATGGCGCGAATCTGCAAAGCTGCATATCTTATCAGGCGGGCGCTTTCATACGAATTCATTGCTCGCAGAACCGGAATCCCATAAATTAAACTGATGGAAATCAGCGCCCCCTGCATTGCTTCCCGCCGGATACCGATTTTTGTCAGGTCCTTGCCGGTCCCTTCTAATATCATGACTGGCTTGTATCTGTTGTTTGCTAGCCTTGCGACTTGCTTAAAGAGTCTGCCGTCTATGATGGACATGGCAAAATCATTGAGTGTTTTTCTTTCAAAAAGTAACCGGTTGTCAGCCAGATAATCCCCTGTTGGCAGCCGGGCAATTTCAACGGCAACATCCGGCATATCCGACAGATATTCGATCACCTGGCTTTGTCTTTCCCGGTCATCTGCAAGAATAGTGATTCTCAATTTTTTAGGCATTTTTAAAATATTCAATTTATCTAACAATTTTTCAATACAAATAATTTATCACAATAATTCAGACAATTACTGATATGAAAAAAATATTGACATCGATTCATCAAAATTGTAAATTATAAGTCGACGGTCGACGGTCGACATTGTGAACGCTGTTTGACAAATTGTATTCTGTTTCTACCTTCTGCCTCTCTTTTTGCCCCGACAAACCGACCGGTTGTTTTTACGATTTTTTTAACACCAGAAACAAACGATTAGAAATATTTCAAAACGCTGTAACCGTCCAATTTTTATATTATCAAGGAGGAAAAAACCATGAAACAACCCAAAACAGATTTTGATGCCATTGTGGTGGGCAGCGGGCCCGGCGGCGCAACCGTTGCCATGGATTTATCCAAAAGCGGCAAAAAGGTTCTCATTCTTGAAAGAGGAGATAATGATCCGAAGAAAGGTACTTTTTTCTCCACCCTGCCCCGCGCGTTTATTCCCGGAAAAAACGTTGTTATGACCAGCCAGGCCATCCCTGTTGTCCGGGCCATCACCACCGGCGGCAGTTCAATGATTTTCTGCGGCACAGCATTTGACCCGCCTGTGGAGATGCTTAAAAACTATGGTGTGGATATTTCTGCTGAAACAGAAGAGATGAGGCAGGATGTCCCTATCACCCCGTTGCCGGATGAGCTCATGGGTGCCGGCCCCCAGGCGTTTTTAAACAGCGCACAGGATATGGGATATGATGCGCACAAGTTAAACCATTTTATCTACCCCACCAAATGCAAGTTAAACTGCCAGCGCTGTATGTACGGCTGTCCTTATGGCGCCAAATGGGATGCCCGGAGTTTTGTAGACAAAGCCCTGGAAAACGGCGCAAAAATGATCAACTATGCCAAAGTGGAGAAAGTGATCATTGAAAACAAAAAAGCCATCGGTGTTGAGTATAAACACAACAAGGAAATATACCGGGCATATGCACCGAAAATTATTGTAGCCGCCGGCGGCATTGGTTCTCCGCTCATCCTGAGGCAAAGCGGCATGAGAAGCGCCGGATATGATTTCTTCTTTGATCCCCTGGTATTTGTTTATGGAAAAATCAAGGGACTTGGCAGCGGCAAATCAATCCCAATGAGTGCCGGTGTACATTTCGAAGAAGACGGCATTATGATGACTGATTTTAATATGCCCCATTTACAGAAAATTGCCTTTGATCTGCAAGTCTTAAAAGTCAAACAGGCCTTTTCCTATGCAGACACCCTTCCCATAATGATTAAGGTTCGGGATGAGCTTGGCGGGGCAGTTTCAAACAACGGCTGGGTAAACAAACCCCTGACAAAAAATGACAAGCTAAAACTGGACAAAGGCTCTGAACACGCCAAACGCATCCTCACCAATGCCGGAGCCACCGATATCTATCGCAGCTGGAAAGTTGCTGCCCATCCGGGAGGCACGGTAAAAATCGGCGAACATGTGGATAGCAATCTGAAAACGAAATTCGACAACCTCTATGTATGTGACTGCTCGGTCATGCCCCAGGAATGGGGGGTTCCGCCGACAAGAACACTCATCGCAATGGCTAAAAGGCTGGTCAAGCATCTGATGGCCCAAGATCAAGACCAGGACCAGGGTCAGGCAACCAAAAAAGAAGACCTTGTACTGGCGGTTTCAAATCAGGAAACAACAGAAACGCCTTTGGCAGCCGCTGCCTCCTGACCACAAGAAATATTTTTATACTTTTCCACCCCCCTGTATCACACCAAAATACAGAGGGAATACTTGAACGGTGAATATCCATTAACAAAAGGAACAAGTCATGAAAAGACTCCATTCAAGATCCGGCCTTCCCTTAGGCATTCACAAGCTTTCAGAAATTGATCTGGCCGGGGAAGCGGGAGAAAACACAGCGCTTACCAAAATTCTCGGCACCCGGGAAGTCAGGCAAATGTTAAGCAGCGTTCTTCCGGACGTTCTAAACATTTTAGCCAAGGACAGCAAAATAGGAAAATTCATCATGAAGGCAGTGGGGAAACTTTTTAGCAGACTTCTTTCCCGGCCTCATGACATTTTTGAAGAAAAAGAACTCCAGCTTTTGTTCGAAGATGAAACATTCATCAGAAACATCGGAGAACCGCTGCCGGAAATTATTAACGGACTTTTCGATATTATTGTCACCCTGACAAAAACCATCGAGGAAATGCCCGCAGCAGAAAAAAAAGACGTCTTTGGGGATGTGATTTCAAAAATCGCCACCGGCCAGACCGGGGAACTCATCACCCGGGGATGTCGAATCATCAATGATATTCACAAAACTGATCCCCAATTTTTTACCAAATCCCTGGAACCGGGATTTCAAAAATGGATCGAATCTGTTGATTTTGGTGAGATCAGGGAAATGGTCGACCTTTCCGCCGAAGATGGCCGGGCATTTGTGAAAATGGCAAATGATGTGCTGTGGCAGTATCCGGCAAAGGTGGTGCTTTTTCTCTCCCTGTTGCCGTCTTTGGTGAATATGCTGACCGATACGATAGATATTTCCGTGGGATGCGTAAACGACCTGCCCCCGGATCTGCTAACGGACGTGGTCCTCTCCTTTATAAATGAGATTGATACTAAACCGCTCACCGGCCTGGTTAATGAACTGGCAGAACTGGTCCGTAAAATTCACACGGGCAGCGCACTGCTGGGGGAACCCGGAATGCCGCAACTGCCGAACATCCTTTCAAAAAAGATTGAAGAATTCTATGAGCAGGCCGACCCGGTCACGTTATGGAAAGCAAAAATCGCATGGGCAGAAACAAAAGCAACCCTTGGTGTTTCTGTTGCCGAAGCGGAAAACGCCCGGCCGAATTTCAAACATTTAAGCATGATCAAGCGCCCGGAAATTTCAAATATTCGAATCAAGGCCCTCAACCGGAAACTGGCCGCCTGGGACGCAGAGA
>CAZQLG010000186.1:0-5972 GCA_964594105.1 uncultured Desulfococcus sp.
TCTTAACTCAAAAACCGGGTTGAATATTTCAGCCAATTCTGTCATTATATATTCTGCTTATTTTTCTTAGGACGTGCTTTGTGCAAATCATCCTTTTGGTGACTTCCTGAATTAAGAAAATTCAGGTATCCATTAATTTACTTATCCCCTAAACATATGATTTCTGACAATGAAATACACTGTATTTTCAGCTATGCTGCTGGGCCCGAGAACTAAACAGGAAGATTGCATTTTTGACGGTATTGATCTTTACCAGGCCGATCGCCTGACACAGAAAAAAATAATTGATACTGATTTGCTGGTACTGGGTGTTTGTGACGGCATGGGCGGCCATGACCATGGGGAAGCGGCCAGCCGTTTTGTGTGCAGCCAAATTAAAGAGACATTTGACCGCACCATGTTCAGTGCTGAAAAAATCGAAACACGCTTAACTGAAATTCAGGATTTAACCGCTGAACATTTATCGGCAAACTGCGGAACCACGGTTGCCGGCCTGATGATTATGGATGGTCAAACAATTGGTTTTAATGCGGGAGACAGTCGGGTCTATAAAATTTCAACATCGAAAATGGACTATATCTCCCATGATCATTCGCTGGTGCAGGGCCTGGTTGACAAATCTTTTATTCAGAAGGATTCAGCGACTTCCCATCCGTTAAAAAATGTCATTGATTTTGGCATCGGGCCGATATTCAATGATGTGTGGAAAAATTTTAATATCCATATTTTTGAAGAAACCATTTCAAAAGATGACGGGTATCTGCTCTGTTCCGATGGTGTGAATGACCTGATGAATGAAACGGAAATACATGAACGCCTGATGCCGTCTCCCATTGAAAATGGGGATATTTTATTACAGGCTTTACAGAAAAAAGGCTTAAAGGATAATACCAGCTTCATCATCTTACAAATTCACTGATACAACCATACCGGGGACGATGATTCGATATACAGGGAATAGTTAATGGAAGAGATCATAAAAAAGTGCCTTCCGACATATGACGTGTTGAACAAAATCGGAGAAGGTGTTTATGGATCTGTTTTTCATGTAAAAGACAACTTAAAGGAAAGAGCGGTTAAAGTTGTTCCAATCATGGTTGAGAGATCCATGTCTTTTCGGACCCAGCAGGAACTGGATTCCAAAATCTCCCACGACTTCTATGCTGTTCAGGAATATTACGGCAAAATCAAAGGAGACGGTGTGATTGAAATCCATGATTTCCATCTCATGGATAAAAAAGTCTCCAAACAAGAAGCCAAAGCATATCTCATTATCTTAATGGAGTTTTGCCCGGAAAGTCTGTCAGATCATGTAATCGATCATTACCCGCTTTCTCCCCGGCAGGCAAAAAACCTCATGTGGGAACTGGCGGAAATTTTAAACCGACTGTCCAGCCGAACAGAAGATGCATTCATTGTTAAAGACTTAAAACCGTCCAACCTTTTAATAAATAAAAACGAAAAGTTATTAATTGGCGACCTTGGGGGACTGCAGCGCCTGTACAGCATCTCAACTGCTGCAAAAGCACAATTCACGCCAAACTGGTCGGCCCCCGAACTGATCATCAACAGTGAAACGGCCAATATCCCGAGCCTTCTGTTTTCTTATGGCCTGGTCTGTTATTTCATATGGTACGGCACGCTTCCCTATGACAAAAAGGATTTCACGGAAAGAACCCGGCTGATCAGGGACAATGGGCTTGTCTTTTCCCGTAGTGACATGCCGTATTATACACAGGGGATGATAGAAAAATGCCTGAAGTTCGATCCAAATCAGCGCCCTGAAAATTTTGATGAAATCATTAGAATCTTAAGCGGTGATAAACGCCTGATTATTAATGACCCTTTATTGGCAGCCGGGTCAAAAAGTCCCGAATCAAAATCCACCCGAATCAGGATCACTGAATCAAAATCAAAATATACACCGCCCGCCAAATCTTCTAAACGGAAAAACGGCAAAGACAAAAACATCATTGACATTACTGTGGAACAACTGGAACTTGACAGCAAATCACCGTTTAAAAGACATCAAATCGGAGACACCTGGCGAGAACCGGTAACCGGCATGGAATTTAAATGGGTCCCCGCAGGCGCCTTCCGGATGGGGCCGGGAAACTGGGACACAAACGGCAAAAAAGACGAGTCCCCAGCACATACCGTTTATATTGACGGGTTCTGGGTGGGAAAATACCTGGTCACCCAGGCAGACTGGAAAAAAGTAATGACCCATACATTCTGGAAAAAAATCCGACGCTACAACCAAAACCCTTCCTGGTTTAAAAAAGGACAGGCGTATCCGGTGGAGCAAATTTCATGGAATGAGGCCCGGGGATTCATCCAAAAACTGGTTTCATTCAACAAAAACAAATACAATTTCCGGTTGCCATCTGAAGCAGAATGGGAGTATGCGGCCAGAAGCTGCGGCCAAAACCAAAAATATGCCGGTGATAAGGACCTGGACGCGCTGGCCTGGTACTCCGCCAACAGCGGCATGACCACGAAACCAGTGGGAACAAAACTGCCAAACACGCTCGGGCTCTATGACATGAGCGGAAATGTTTATGAATGGTGCCTGGACGCATACAGTGAGTCCGCCTACAAACAACATAAAAAAAACAACCCGTTAATTACCGGAGAAGGCACCAAACGGGTAATTCGCGGCGGTAGCTGGAGCAATTCTTCCCATGAAATGCGCAGCACGTATCGCGCCAGCGTGAACCCGGATTTTAAAGGAAACTATCTGGGCTTCCGCCTGGTGATGACGTCCGTTCACCGGAAGAAGTTTAATGAGTAGTAAAAAACAGCACAAACACAGACGAACAGGAACTTTCAACGATGGAACAAGACTTCCACTACTATACCATCTACCATCTGTCAGTCCTTGCCGGGTTCTCAAAATTTGACGCACAGACCATCGCCTATGCATCCCAATATGTTGACGATGCCACGGAAAGCGAGCCTATCCGCCCGTTTGAAGATCAGTATTTTGACACAGCCCGGACTGCCCACTACAACCTGGAAGGCTTTACCTGGAATGTTCAAAAAAAAATATACATACCGTTTCATTTCCTGCCCGCGATAATCCGCTGGCAGTCACCCGAAAAATTTTTCTACGTTACCCAGCCGGCCACCGGCGACAAAACCGAACTTGCCACACGGCTGGTGGATGATGCCGTAACTGAGCCCAACCGACGATTCCGACTCATCCGCACCGGCGTTGCCCTCCATACGGTGGCAGACACCTTTTCTCACTTTGGATTTTCCGGCAGGCAACATGATGAAAACAATGTGGGCACCATCTGGTTTAAAGAAAAAAACAAATGGGATGCCCATTTTTTTGAAACCCATGCCGACCTGTTTGTCCCCCGAATAGGCCACCTGGAAGCATTCACATTTCCAGACCAACCCTGGCACCATTGGCGGTATGAAGACAACAACGGTAATCTCATTCTCCGGGATAATACAAACTGGTGCTTAAAAGGCGCTGAACTGATCTATCAGTTTTTAGCAACGACCAAAGCCAAATCATCTGCCGGCCAACCCAAAAACCTGGCCTGCGACTTTCCAGAAGACTATAAGCTTATGACCGATCTTTTTTCCAACAAAGGCAGCCTCGAAAAACGATGCCGCCGATGGCAAAAATACACCGGCGCACCGGATTACAATAAACACCAGTGGCGAAAACAGGCGCTCAAAGGCAATGTGGATTGGGATACCATGTCCCGGTCAAAATTCAGAAACCATGCTGGCCGGCTGACCGGAAAAAAAGGATTTGAAACATCCAAATGGGCCTTTTTCCACCGGGCCGCGTTTAAACAGAGAAGTTTGGTGCTGGGGTGGCTGAATTAATTCGGGTTGTGGAGAAATCCCGGATGCTGGGATATGCCAAACCTCGATATTACATGCTGCCAGAACGAAAACACCTAAAAATTCATTGGCAATAGGCTCGTGGCGGACTGGCGTATAATGCGGCGTAACGTAAAAAAGTGATAAAAACAACGATGTCAATTTTAATAAGCATATGTCGAATTTGGGATTTTGAAAGTATATTATGGTTCCCGTCCCGGACGATATCCTGATTGGACGATATCCTGATTGAACTTTTTGAAATTGATAAAACTCAAATTCCTGCTCAATACCATGATTACTTTGAATAAATATAACGGGGCCAGTCACAGGAAGGATGCCTGAATAAGTCGGAGCAAAATCAATAATCAAGGTTTTGACCCCAAAATCCTCAGCTTGTCGTTCGCTTCCATTATTTGACATCAAGACGTCATGATGTTATAATGTTATAAAAATAAATTTGGAGGTGATATTATGGCGACATTAACAAAACGTTCAACCATCTATTTAGACCCGGTCCTGCATCAGGCATTACGGCTTAAATCCCTTGAAACATCAAGCTCAATGTCAGAAATAATTAATGAAGCATTGAAAGAAGCATTTGCCGAGGATGCTGAAGATATTGCCGCTTTTGATGAGAGATCTGATGAGCCCTTGATCAGCTATGAACAAATGGTCAAGAGGCTTAAAAAAGATGGCCGCATATAAAATATTTTTCAAAAATTCAGTTTGGAAAGATTTTAAATCAATACCGGATAAGGATTTAACAAAAATTCTGGCCTGTATTGAATCTCTCGGGGCTAATCCGCATCAGGTCGGCTGTAAAAAACTAAGCAGTCAGGAAAAATATCGCCTGCGATACGGAAGGTATCGCATTTTATACACCATTCAAGATGATGAGCTTACCATTTGGATCGTTAAGGTCAGGCACCGCAAGGATGTATATAGCTAAAGCGAATCGGGTAGCCGGGGTTTTTTCTCCCCCGTATATATATTGACCTGAATATGGTGCGGGCGGTTGGTGTGACGCATCCCGCTGAAGGGAATCATTGCGGCTATAATGAAATCCAGAGCCCAAAAACGCCTATTTTTGGGATTGAATTCATATGAATACAACATGTTAACTTGGGCCGACCCCAATGCACCAATGCATCAATGCACCCAACACTGAACATCGAATGAGGATGTCGCTTTGCTCCGCATTCTGAACTCGTTTCCACGGTTTTTTGTCGGAACCAAATATAAATAATTATGTATCCTGTCCCCGGAATTTCAGCACCTTTTATTCCCGGATCACGCCAGTGCAAAAACCCTTTTGTTGCACTTGACACGGAATTTAATACGTGTTAGTATACGTATTAAATTCCGAAAGGTGAATATAATGCAAAAAAAACTCACGCTAACCATCAACGAAGAAGTTTATGAAGGGTTGCGAACAGTCATTGGTCCTCGAAAAATCAGCCGCTTTATTGAAGCGTTAGTTCGTCCACATGTTCTTAAAAAAGATATGTACGCTGCCTATGAAGAAATGGCTGCTGATCAAATCAGGGAATCTGAAGCCATGGAATGGTCCGAAGGTACTATTGGAGACATCAATAATGAAAAGAGGTGACGTATGGTGGATAAATTTCGAACCTTCCATCGGGGGTGAAATCCGCAAACAAAGACCAGCCGTCATCGTAAGTAATGATGCTGCAAATCATTTTCTGAACCGAGTCCAGGTCGTGCCCATAACGGGTAATGTTGATAAACTTTATCCGAGTGAAGCATATGTGACGTTTCGTGGTAAAAAGTCCAAGGCAATGGCCGATCAGATTACGACAGTAAGTAAAAAGCGGCTTATTAATTCAATAGGCTCTATTTCCAAAACTGAAATCGAGGATATCGGTAAAGCCATATCTATCCAGTTAAATCTTTAAGGCAGCACCTGCCCGCCCAGCGGACAACCCGCCCGCCAGTGAAGGAGACATCGGACACCTGATTAACAATCTGATCCCAATTCACCGCCCCAAAAAAACCGGCAGTTAAAAAAAATCAATTACCCGCTGTTGAATCTGCCCAGAATGAAGCCCCTCTCTTTGTCCTTGTAGGCCGGATTAGCGCGTGAGCGCGTAATCCGGCAAATA
>CAZQLG010000187.1:0-5926 GCA_964594105.1 uncultured Desulfococcus sp.
AATTCGAATTCAGGCGGGATTCATTGTAGGCTGGATTAGCGTAGCGTAATCCGGCAATTGTATACCAAATAGGGTTCGGCCCCGTTTCCCCTTCACAATCGGAATTTGTTCAATTCCGGCACTCGCTGTTTCCCATGGCGTAGCGTTGGAACAAGATAAATTATGAATGAGTCAAGGGCAGACCCCTATATATGAACTTCGAGGCAGAATTAATAAACTTCATCATGTTTGCCGATATCTATCAGCAACACTGTGCTGTTATCTGTAAATCTGAAAATAACACGGCAATCATAAGCAACACTGAAGGCCCAAAGCCCTTTAAGCTTTCCCGTTAGTTTATGTGTTCGTAGCTGTTGTTCGTAAGGATTTTCCAGGAAAAGTTCAAGTGCTTTCCAGAATCGCTTTTTGAGGGCTTCATCTTGTTTTATCTTTTTTTGATATGCCCTTTTAAAGCCACTGTCCCAGATCAAATTAATCACTTTCCAGATCCTCATACAAATCTTTTAGACTGCCTTTTTTGACCGATCCTTTTTTGAAGTTAGCTTCAGCCTGTTTTGCTCTTTTTGCAATCGTATCTCTTCTGGATTCCAGGAGCTGCTTTTTAATGATGTCTGCCGCATACTCCTTATCTTCTATGGGAAGGTGACTGAAATCATCAATCAGTTTGTTTAAGTCCGTACCGCTCATTGAAAAATCTCCATTTAATACAAATAAATTAATACGACCGATGCCTCTGTATCGTGCTCATCCATGTTGTGATTTAAGCTTTTTTGTGCCATTTTTTTAATCTCACTATTATCCATCTTTTCAATACTATATCCAATAAAATATTTCTCCGCAATATCTTTTCAAGCCCTCGTCATTATAGGCTGGTAAGCTGCGCGTATTCCTGCGATCATGTCTGACTGATTCGATATCTCAGAGGTAGGCCGGGATTCTTTCCCGGCGATTCAGTTTTTTTACCACAGAGCACACGGAGATCTCAGAGAACAAATTCTTGATGGCTTCGTAAAAAGTCCAGATTCTTTGTTGCGCTGCATTCTTCGTTTCTTCAAAGTACGCTAAGTACGAATCATCACTCAGGATTTGCGCGCCTCGAATTTGGAACTTTTTTCTTTGCCATCCGAATCTGACTTTTTACGAGACTGTCAATTCTTAATTCTTTATTTAATGGATTATAATTTCAATTGGTTTGAATTATTTAAAAAATCGACGAACTGTATTTTATAAAACAAAGATAAAAGTCCGCATTCAACGTTCAGCGTTTGATGTTGGATGTTCATTCCTTAATCGCCTCAATCCCTTCTGTAATCAGGAATCAATTCGAATTCAGGCGGGATTCATTGTAGGCTGGATTAGCGTAGCGTAATCCGGCTTTTCGAATGCCGGGATTCTTTTTCGGCAATATCAAATTATCAACATTAAATTTATCCTTAAAACCGTTTTTTAGTATCAAAAAGAAAGGTTTAAGACGCTTTGAGGGGCTCTTTTATGGACTATTTGTATTGTTATTAGATAGTTGTCTTTGTCCACCCCGTTTCATTGAAATTCACAATTCAAGATGTGATAACCGAAACCCTCTTCATTTTGTTTTACAAATTGGTAGTTGAATTGTCAATTTGTAAAAAATACTTGAATTGGGCAAATACTTTTGGGATACTGCAGGCGAACGTTCATTGATAAAAGCCAAACGGAGAATCTCTAATGATCCAAAGAGAAATTTCTGCCAAAACACTTCAGTATGCCAATCAGTATCCGGTTGTCACGATTACGGGCCCCAGACAATCCGGAAAGACCACCTTGTGCAAAATGCTTTTTCCTGAAAAAGCCTATGTTTCTCTTGAAAACATAGATGACAGGCAGTTTGCTAAAAATGATCCAAAGGGCTTTTTAGCCCGTTTCCCAAAAGGTGCTGTAATAGACGAGATCCAGCGGGTGCCTGATCTATTGTCGTATATTCAATCCCTTGTGGACGAAACTCAGACCGAGGGGTTTTTCATACTCACCGGCAGCCAGCAGTTTGAATTGCTCGAAAATATTTCCCAATCTCTGGCCGGGCGCACTGCCCTTGTCCGGCTGCTGCCATTAACGCTGTCCGAAGCGTATGGCGCGGAATGCGACAGCATCCTCCTGGATCACGTGTTGTATACCGGGTTTTATCCGAGAATATTTGATAAAAAACTGAATCCGGGTGAAGCCATGCAGTTTTATGTAAACACATACGTAGAGCGTGATCTCCGCTTGCTTATCAATATTAAAGATCTGTCCAAATTTGAATTTTTTTTAAAACTTTGTGCCGGAAGAACAGGACAGATCCTCAATCTTTCCAGCCTGGGCAATGACTGCGGGGTAAATCATGCAACAATTAAAAGCTGGATTTCGGTGCTTGAGGCCAGTTACATCATAAAACTGCTGCGCCCATTTTATAAAAATTTTAATAAACGGCTCATCAAATCTCCCAAGCTTTATTTTTTAGATACCGGCCTTGCGTCATTTCTGCTTGATATCAACGATGAAAAACAGATGAACACGCATCCTCTCCGGGGTTCGCTTTTTGAAAATTTTGTTGTTTCTGAATTTTTAAAAAACCGATTCAATAATGGTCAAACAGATAACCTGTTTTTTTTCAGAGACAATACCGGAAATGAGGTTGACCTTATCTGCGATCACGGACAAAAAACAGATGCGGTTGAAGTTAAGTCCGCTCAGACAATCGCGTCTGACTTTTTTAAGGGGCTTCGTTTTTTTTCAAAACTATCCGGCGATATCAGGAATCGGATTGTTATTTATGGCGGAGACAGCAGCTATGTCCGGGAAGATTTTCATGTGACCGGATGGCGTGATATCGGTAAGATTTTTTAAAATCGCTTTTTTCATATCAAAAAGGGAGGTTTAAGCGGTTTCAAGGGGCTTCTTTATGGCTTATTTATATTGTTATTAGATAGTTGTCTTGGCCTATCGGAATTCGTTCAATACTAATTCACAATTCAAGATGTGACACTGAAACCTTACCACAGAGCACACGGAGATCTCAGAGAACAAATTTTTAGTACTTTATTTAAATGGTTTATGATTCCAATTGGTTTGAATACATTAATAAATCAAGGAACTGTATTTTATAAAACAAAGATAAAAATCCCCGGAAATCTGGAAATCTGAATAAAAAAGAATATTATTGATTGCAGAAACTTTACAAAAGAATTAAAATTAAACATCTGCCAACACAATAACAAATGAGGTAAACAAATGCCAAAAACAGTGACTTTGAGACTTTCCGACGAAGAGTATGCTTTTTATGCAAAAGCGGCTAAGGCCGTTAAACGGCCAATATCTAACCTAATTAACCACCTGGCACAACAAAAACTCGAAGAAGACATTTTTGTTGATCAGATAGAAATGGACGAAATCCTTAGTAACGAAATTTTGCTTAGATCACTCAAAGACGGCTCCAGAGATGCAAAGATAAAAAAAGGCGCGTTTGTCGATGTTTAAAATATTCGAGACCGAAACTTTTTTAAAATCTCTGGAGGAAGATTTTACCGGGCAAAAAGAAAAAATAAAAAGAAAGCTCCGGGAATACGTCTACCAACAACTTAAAATATCGCCGATGTTCGGCCCCAATATTAAAAAATTACGTAATTGGGAACCTCCCACGTGGAGATATAGAATCGGGTCGTATCGTTTCTTTTATGAAGTTGATGGAGAGAAAAAAATTGTAGCCATGATTACCGCTGAACACCGTGGCAAAGCCTACAAAAAATAATGTTATAATAATCCGTTGTGAGGCAAATTCATCCCGGATATGCCGGATAAATAGAAAAAGCAGTTCGAGCAGGATATAAGAGAGATGGTCAATTCCGGGGACAGGATATATATTGAATTTAATGATTGAGAATTAAGTAAGGCGCCCCCTGAATTCCCATACTTGGTCCGGCCCCGTTTCACTTTTTTCCATTCGATGTTCGATGTTGGACGTTCAATGTTCGATGTTCATTTGTTCATTTCCTCTCGTTCCCATGCTCCTGCGTGGGAATGCATAGACTGCGAATCGCAGGATCCTCACCTCGGCATGACCCCATTTACTTTTTCGGCGTCTCTTTCAGGAAAATGAAATAGATTATCAATAGAGCTGAAAACCAAAGCAATAGTGTGACCGGAAACCAGAAAAAAGTTTCAGTAAAAACAATATTCTCTATATCCGGACAAGTGATGCCTTCTTTTTCACTCTTTAATAACAATGCATATAAAACCCCAAGAAGGCCATAGGAAATGTTATAGGCAAGCCCTTTAAAGCTTAAAACGGTGGCTCGCTGATCAGATGGCGTTTCCTTGTTGATATAAAAACTGACGAAAAAACCCGTAAAGTACATGGCACTGAATGTGATCAGGGCCGGTATTAAGCCCATATAAGGCCAAAACAGACTCATGCCTGAAAGCCCTGTTAAGGATAATCCTGCCGTAATGGCAATGGCATAGGCCGGCCCTTTATTCTGTGCAAGTTTATTGGCTAATTTTGGGATAATGAATCCCAACATGGCAACAAGTGACCCAATCAAGCCAAAGGTTGATTCCGGCAGCTCAACCATCCGATAATATTGACTTGAAAGTGTTATAACGATTCGAATAATGCCGTCAAACATCATTCCAAAAAGCATAACAGCAAGTACAAACTTTGTTTTAAATATCCACAACCCTGCTTTTAATGTGAGTCCGAATGCTTCTTTAACGGGCGTCTTTTTTGCATGAGTGCCTGGTCTTTCATTTGGATCTTCGAGTTGAAGTGTGGTTATAGATGCTAAAATCCCAAGAATCAAAGTCAGGTACAAAGGATAACGCATGGTAATATCCTGTGTAAAATTGATATCTGCCCCGAAAAAGCGAAAAATTTTGTTCATAAGATTGGGGTCATAAACAGCAGCACCGACACTCATCGCCAAGATAAAACCAATGGATTGAAATCTTACCAGAACTTCTAAAACGTTTCCCCATTGATCCTGGATTCCCTTTGCAGCCAGGGAATCATAGGCAATCGCCTCATCAGCACCGCTGGCCGCAGCTTCTGCAAGTCCACTTAATACCCTGTTTACAAGAAAAACAAAGAATACAAGCTTCGGGTTGGTTTTTGGAATAAAACTAATAATGCTCAATTCGACTATCATGGTCAAAGAGGCAAATACCAATAATTTTTTTCGCCCGATGATGTCAGCCAATGCGCCTGACGGGACTTCTGCCATGACAATAGTGCCCGCCCATACGGCATTTAGAATAGAAAATTGGGCGACAGTTAAACCAAAATCCAAAAATAGAATCGTGAAGACCGGATAATAAAATCGAGAGTTGAATAAAACTTTAAACGCAATGAACAACCGAATATTTGGAATGGCAAATGGTGAGATTTCTTTTTTAGTGTTGATCATAAGGGATAGGACGTTGCTTTTTTGGGGTCCAATGATAACCGGAATCTGTTTGTGTGGTTAAAAGGGTAAAAGTGTCAGATCTTGTATTGTGAATTACTTCCGCCAGCTCTAAACACCATAATTCACAATTCAAGATGTGACATCGATAGACACCGCCACTGCTAATAAAATTTGGGGGTTTTCCATTTATTTTCTCGTTTGATATTGTCAACTTTTGTATAACCGTTGTCACCATTTGTTCATTTCATAAAACGGGAGAGCCGTATCGCATTTGAAGAATAAAACTTTTTTTTCCCATCAGGCAAGTAAATTGATTGAAATAATAGCATTTGCATTATCACAAAACAGCATTATTTGATTGAATTTAATCAATAAAGTAACATGGAATATGGGGGTTGACTTGAATCGGC
The DNA here is from genome assembly GCA_964594105.1 of uncultured Desulfococcus sp. GTDB lineage: Bacteria > Desulfobacterota > Desulfobacteria > Desulfobacterales > Desulfosalsimonadaceae > SURF-3. The sequence goes on from CAZQLG010000187.1 coordinate 5,828, forward strand.
CGTCAATATCGGTTAAGCTAAGTTTTGTTGACGCAATTATGATTCAATCATTTACGAAAAAAGGATTCGGATCTTGGCGATAAAGTATACCAAGCCCCT
>CAZQLG010000188.1:0-5867 GCA_964594105.1 uncultured Desulfococcus sp.
TGGAGGCGGCATCCAGATTTGAACTGGAGAATAGCGGCTTTGCAGGCCGTTGCCTTACCACTTGGCTATGCCGCCAAAAAAATGGAGCGGGAAACGAGATTTGAACTCGCGACTTCGACCTTGGCAAGGTCGCACTCTACCACTGAGTTATTCCCGCTCAACAGAAAAATTAAATTAGATGCCAACGACCATTTTGTCAACAAAAAAATAATCTTTTGTATCAAGCAGGTATAAAATCTTCCGGCCTGACGGCTTTTAATGAAATCGCATCTTCCGGACAGGTAACCTGACAAAGCCCGCACCCCATACATTTTTCGGCAATCACAACCATTTTATCATCTTTTGCTTCAATGGCACTAAAAAAACAACGGTCCAGGCAGGTTTCGCACCCGCTGCACAACGCTGGGTCAATTTCCGCCAAATATCTGCTGGGATCCAATATGTTCAGGCCATCTGAAATAACCAAAGGCATGGCCTGGCAGCAGCAGCTACAACAATTACAAATAAAATGACCGGCATGGGCCTTGTTCATCGTAACATGCACCAGCCCCTTTTCCTCGCACTCGGTGAGAATAGCCAATGCCTCTTCCTTTGTTAGCGCTCTGCCGGTTCCCCGGTCAAGGGTATATTTTGCGGCATTGCCCACCTGCAGACAGACTTCAAGTGGCATGTCGCATTTATGCGCGATCATCCGACAAGTGCATTTTGTCACGGCGATGGTTTCCGCATTGAGGATAATCCGGTTGGCACTATCAAGATCCAGAACCTGCTGGGAACCCGCATCAATGGATTGTTCCACCGGTATAATTCGGGTAAATGGCTTGGGAAAAAATTGTTCCGCCAACCGGGCAAAATCCGGCCATTCTTCTTCCATAAACCGCTGCCAAAGATCATGATAGGCTTTTGGCGCATCCGGCCAGAGAATCGTGGCATCATGAAACTGGATCATATCCCGACACATTTTAAACCCTATCGTACCGCCCTTAAAAGACTTAAACGCCAACCCTTTATAATAAAGTATCTGACATGCCTTTTCCACTTCGTCAACCGGCCGGCCGGTTTTTTCGGCAAGCGCATCCGGTGTTCCAGGCAGGGCCATCATCAACGCTGCTTCTGATTCATCGGCAATCATCCGGAAAAGTTCGGGGATAATTTTTGATCCGGTCAACATTATCTTATCCGTCATCTGTTGATAAATATCTTTGCTCATTATGCACCGCCTTTAACATCATACCGCTTATTTTTTTCTCTTTTCCCAATCTGCCATAAATGCGGCAATTCCCTTATCCGTCATAGGGTGAGCAGCCAGTTTTGCAAGAATATTAAAAGGGATGGTCGCGATATCCGCACCCATTAACGCAGAATCCAAAACATGCAGCGGGTTTCTGACACTTGCGACAATCACTTCAGTATCATAATCATAGTTATCATAGATGGTAACAATCTGGTCAACAAGCACCAGGCCATCCTGGGCCAAATCATCCAAACGGCCGATAAACGGGCTCACATAAGTGGCCCCGGCTTTTGCCGCCATCAGGGCCTGCAGGGTTGAAAAGACCAGGGTCACATTTGTTTTGATCCCTTCCGACGACAATGTCCGAACGGCTTTCAGTCCGTCAATGGTCATGGGTATTTTTACCACGATATTCTCATGAATTTTTACCAGTTCTCTGGCTTCAGAAACCATGCCTGCTTCTTCAAGGCTGATGACTTCCGCACTGATAGGACCATCCACAATCGCACAAATTTCCGTAATAATTTCCTTAAAATCTCTTCCTTCCTTTGCAATCAGCGAGGGATTCGTTGTCACCCCGTCGACCATTCCCATGTCATTGGCTTCTTTGATTTCTGCAACATTCGCGGTATCGATAAAAAATTTCATTCACTCACTCCTTCTGGTTTAAACAGTTTCAATTATATTCATAGGTATACACTGCTGGTCTTGCGTGTTCAATTCATCCAGCAGTCGGCAGATACTTTTGTTAAAAATCGGGTGAATCAATTCCGGCGCCAGATCGCTAAGGGGACGAAGTACGAACTCCCGATTATGCATACGGGGATGCGGCACAATGAGATGCGCTGTTTCAATAATCGAATCATTGTAAAAAATAATATCAAAATCAAGTGGCCGTGGACCAAAGCGTACACCGCTGTCTTCCCTGCCGTATTCGACTTCAAACGATTTCAGCTTTGTCAAAAGACCAACGGGGTCCAGACTGGTTCTAATTTTAGCGGCCGCATTCACAAACCACGGCTGATCGGTATATTCCATGGGTTCTGTTAGATAAAAACGGGACATGGATTCAATCTGCACGGTCTCGGTTCTATCTAAAGCAGCCAATGCTTTTCGACAGTTTTCCAGTTTATCCCCCATGTTTGACCCAGTCGAGATATAGGCTGTATTTACGTGTTCTGTATGATTCATTATAATAATCGGTTAAATTTTCAAAGACCATGAGTACTCAGGTAATTAGACTGACGTTAAACGGGTTCATTTATATCCGTATTTACATTTTTTTACTTCAGTCCTCAGCCTTCCGCCTAAGTACCTGCGGTTGCGTTATCAATAATCAACTGTCACCGTTTCTGACGTCTCTCCCTCATATCCACTATCAGTATAAGCAGAAACCTTAAAAGAATATCGAAAACCTTTCTCAAGGCGCTGCGCATATGACCGATCGATTTTGTTATTGACAATCCGGACATCCGCCCGCTTTTTAAACCGTACCGGGCAATCCTCACACCCGGTGTCGGAAAGGGCTATCTGTGATTGATACACATAAAACCCGGCCAACGCGTTATCCTCTTTTTCTTCCCATTCCGGAACCGGCCACTGCAGTGTCATTATATTGTTTTCAAGTACACCCTGAAGCTCTTTGACAACCGGCGGCGACACAAACGTCGGCGGTATGGGTGGCCCTTTTTTCCCACATGCTGGAAACAGAATCATAAATGCAGTCACCATTACAACGCAAAATATGTGACAGTTTTTAAAACCGCCTCTCCGGTAAAATTGATCCACTGCCTGAGTCATAGGAGTTGACATTATAAGTTATTTTCTATTGACGTAGTCTCAGCGACAACCTGTTTTGCTGCCCGTGCAATTGCCGCACTGACACTATCGGTCGATGTACCGCCATATGACTGTCGCCGATCAATCATGTGGCCGATTGTCAGTTCCGGAAAAATATCTTCGTTAATCAGGCCTGAAAACGACCGGAGTTCATCTAACGACAATTCATGAAGCTCCTTTTTGTGATCCAGACCGTAACTGACCGCTTTGCCGACACAGCTATGGGCTTCGCGAAACGGCATCCCCCGGCAAACCAGATAATCAGCCATGTCAGTCGCATTAATGTAACCGGTTGAAACCGCTTTTTCCATTTGCTCCTGATTCACTCTAATATTCGGCAGCATCCGGATGTAAATATCAATGCAGGCAGTTAATGTTTCAACCGCATCAAATACCGGTGCTTTGTCTTCCTGCATGTCCCGATTATATGCCAGCGGCAGCGACTTCATTAATGTTAAAAGAGAAATCAGGCTGCCAAATACCCGGCCGGTTTTCCCGCGAACCAGTTCCGGTACATCCGGATTCTTTTTCTGGGGCATAATACTGCTGCCGGTGGAAAATGCATCGGAAAGTTCGATAAATGAAAATTCCGCTGAAGACCATAACACCAGTTCTTCCGAAAACCGGCTGAAATGAACCATGCACAAACTGGCTGCCGCCAGAAACTCTATGATAAAATCCCGGTCCGACACGGAATCCATGCTGTTTTCAGAAACTGTTGGAAAATCCAGAAGTGACGCCGTATAGGCCCGGTCAATGGGATATGTTGTTCCGGCAAGAGCGGCCGCACCGAGCGGCATCACATTAATCCGTTCCAATCCTTCTTCAAACCGACGGGTATCTCTGGTAAACATTTCATAATAAGCCATCAAATGATGCGAAAACAATACTGGCTGGGCCCGCTGAAGATGGGTATAGCCGGGCAAAACCACATCAATATGACGTTCAGCCATTTCCACAAGAATTTTTCTTAATTGAACAAGTCCGTATATAATTTGCTGGCTCATATCCCGCAGATACAGGCGGATATCCAGGGCCACCTGATCATTTCTGCTTCTGGCAGTGTGCAGTTTCCGGGAAACACTGCCGACGTGTACCGCCAGGCGATTTTCAATATGCATGTGGATATCTTCCAGGCGATCAGAAAATTCAAATTTTCCTTCACTGATTTCTTCTCTGATTTTTTCAAGGCCGACAATAAGTGATTCAGACTCTTCATCAGTAATAATGGCGGCTTTGGCCAGCATTTTACAATGGGCAATGCTGCCGTCAATATCATACGGATAAAGACGTTTATCGATATCAATGGATGATGTAAAAGCTTCCACTGCAGCGTCTGTTTTTTCCACAAATCGTCCACCCCACGGTTTTTCTGTCATATCTGTATCCTAAAAACATTTAAAACTTTATGCACTCCAACACAGGCGCTTGGGAATGATGTTTTTTTCCTATTATAAATGCCGGATTACGCGGTGACCCGCTAATCCGGCCTACAAATTGAAAAAGTCTTCTAAATTATACCTTATACCTTATACCTTCTACCTTCTATCTTCTTTTATCTTCTTTTATCTTCTTTTATCTTGCATCATTTTCCGGATTCTCAACCGAAGGGCATTCAACCGAATGAAACCTTCTGCATCAAACTGCTTGTAAACCGAATCATCCTCAAATGTTGCAAAATCAACGTTATACAGAGACTCATCTGATTTAAGGCCGATGACCCGGCAATTCCCTTTATACAGTTCCAGACGGACAACCCCGTTGACGTTTTTCTGGGTGTCATCAATCATCTTCTGCAGGAGTTCCCGCTCCGGAGCAAACCAAAAACCATAATAAATCATTTCCGAATACCGGGGAATCAAAGAATCCCTTAAGTGCATGACTTCACGGTCCAAAGTCAGTGATTCAAGTCCGATATGGGCGGACCGAAGGATGGTGCCGCCGGGTGTTTCATAGACCCCGCGGGATTTCATGCCAACAAATCGGTTTTCAACAATGTCATCCCGCCCGATACCATGTTGACCGCCAACTTTATTCAGTTCTCCCAGTAAATTCGCCGGAGACAAATAATGGTCATTGATAGCCACCGGGTCACCCTGCTTGAATGTTATTTCAATGATATCCGCTTCATTCGGGGCATCTTTGGGAGATGTGGTCAATGTATACATATCTTCAGGGGGTTCATTCCAGGGATCTTCCAATACGCCGCCCTCATAGCTGATATGAAGCAGATTCCGGTCTGTACTGAATGGCGATTTTTGGGTGGCAGTTACCGGAATGCCGTGCTTTTTGGCAAATTCCATGAGTATGGTTCTGGAATTCAAATCCCATTCCCGCCAGGGAGCAATAATCTTAATATGCGGATTTATCGCAAAATAGGACAATTCAAAACGGACCTGATCGTTTCCCTTGCCGGTGGCGCCGTGGCTGACGGCATCCGCATTTTCCAGTTTGGCAATTTCCATCTGGCGTTTGGCTATCAGGGGCCTGGCCAGCGAGGTGCCCAGCAGATACTGTCCTTCATAAATGGCATTGGCGCGAAATGCCGGAAACACATACTCTTTTACAAAATCTTCCCGCAAATCATCCACATAGACGTTCACTGCACCGGTTGATCTGGCTTTCTCATCAATATGGTCCAGTTCTTCCGCCTGGCCGATATCCGCTGCAAATGCCACGACCTCGCAATGATATGTTTCAATCAGCCATTTCAAAATTACGGATGTATCAAGGCCGCCCGAATATGCCAGCACCACCTTGTTGACCTGTTTTGTCACGATAAATCTCCTTTATT
>CAZQLG010000189.1:0-5850 GCA_964594105.1 uncultured Desulfococcus sp.
TTTTATGGATTGATCGTCACCGAAACGTGCTGTCGTCCCCACTTCAAGGCTTCAGCGTGTGAGCTATAATATAAATCCAGGCGTGTGGGGCCTTTAATGGCGCTGCCGCGATCTTCGATAACACCGTAGCCGTATCCCGGCACATAGAGCCGTGTGCCGAATTTGTAATATCGTGTATCTGCGGCAATGGTCCCATCTCGGGAAAACCATAGCCACGGGAAAATAATTCGAAACGGAATCATCCAGGGTCTTTTTATGCTGTCAAAGGAAAAGAGTCCATGGTTCGGTTCATGCGGATTGGTGCCGCTGGCTGTCAAGCCGGAATAAGGGCGGCCCGTATTTTTTCCTTTATTGATATATTTATTCCAGAAATTAAGTTTTAAATATTTCCAGCTTCCCCGTTCCCAGCAGCAGCATTTACCGCATCCACAATAAGCGGTGACTTCCATTTTTTTGATAATTTTGTGGCTGCAACCGGAAAGTCCCGCAATGATGCCAGCGATGACAAAGTATATAATTTTATATTTTATTGATCGCATATTAAACTTAATGTAATTATTTAATTATAGAGTATAATAATTTGTATTTTATATAAATTAAAATTTTATAAAATTAACGTATGGCAGAATCTGCATTTATTTTTTTTCTTCAAAATATTGAACCTGATACACCATAACTTCAAGTCCGGGCCGATGCCATGCATCAGGCGGCAAACCGGCCTTTTGGCATAAATGCTCCAGAAAAGATTGTTTATCCGGCAGTTGGTCCCATACCTGAGGCAAAAATGTTGCGCTATAGACGCCTTTGCGAATAATCACGCCATCAATAGTGGGGCGCAATTTTTCAAGAAGATCATCCCCATCATGATATTCAAGTGTTTCAGGTTCCGTGAGAAGACTGATTTCAATGACAATATTTTCAAGTTCATTTTTGGTCAGGGGCGAGAATCGAGGATCATGGAAAGCCGCATTAATGGCGTTATCTTTGACGCCCTCTAAGATCGACTTGTCAGCAGACAAATTACCGATACATCCGCGTAATTGATTGTTAATGGTCAGTGTAACAAAAGTACCGCGCGGTGCATTGAAACTGTCATCTGCGAATGCACCATCCAGCATGTCTGAGCCCGGCGTTTGAATATTCAGGCGGTCGGCAATGGTTTTTCGTGCCAGATTGAGAAGCAAATCTCCTTTTTTATTATTCATCTAAACAGATCCTTTTGCTTGCTTAAGTGCTGATATCTAATAATATACGATGCCGCCTGTGTCAATAAAAATGAGGCGCCCGGCCAGGACCACCGATGACGCCATTCACGATCAATTTAATATAAATTAAATGGCTTCAGCGCTGTTTTATATCAGGAATGCCATATTTGATCAGCATTTGTAACTTGTAAGGTATCACGTTAAAAGGTTTAAAAAAATAATACGCGCGAACGGATCGCTGCTTTTGATATTTTTTTCTTAACCGGATAAGGAAATCCCGTTTCCGCCATAAGGATTTTATGGTAAATAAATAAATCGCAAACAATAAATTCGAATCTCTTTTAATGAATGACAAAAGAATTCCTTCTATAAGCAGCAATAAAATATGAGCTGAAAAGAAAAGATGGAACAGCGGTGATGGATAACAGAGAAACATGACATAGCTTTTATTACGCTCGCTCAATGCTCTGCGTGGTATTAATGTTGAAAGTCTGTTTTTTAATATCTTACCCCCGCCAATACTTGTGCCAACCCAGTGATGAAAACCGGAATAGGGGACGACTTCAACCCCAAATCCCTTTAATCTCACCATACAGCAGAGATACATGTCTTCAGCCAACGTATGAAACCATTCAGGGAACCCACCGATATCATCCCATAATGATTTTGATATCCAGAGACAAGCGCCGATTACCATACCGATATCGCTGTGATGAATGTCTTTATTTGGAACTGCATTAAGAAAAAAATCAAACGTGCTCCCGATATCAATCAACTCATCGGTTTCAGCGTTATATTGCGGTAAGCCTAAAATACAATTGTGATCATGATTTTGGGAATAATTGTATAAACTCTCTAATGCGTCTGGAAACAAAATTGCATCATTGTTTAAAAGAAGCAAAAAATCGCCTTTTGCTTCTTTTGTCATTCGGTTGTTGCTAATGCAGAAACCGACATTTTGTTTGCTTTGCATTAATTTAACAAAAGGATAATTATTTCGAATATATTCAGCGGACCCATCAATTGATGCGTCGTCATGGATGATGATTTCCACATTAAATAAACATGATTGATTGCATATCGATTTAATACAGTTATCAATAAATTTAATACCATTGTAATTGGCTATGCATACAGAACAAACCGGTTTATTGGATGGATTAAATTGACTTAAATTTTTCATTATATGCGGTATCGAAAATAGTCATAAATTGCAATAATTGTCATCATGGTCTAAGGATTATGAACCCTGTCTTGATTTTTTAACCAATTCCATGTTTTCAAGATGCCCTTTTCAAGTTCAATAACAGGTTGCCAGCCGGTTTTGTTTTTTAACTTTGAAGAATCAATAATCACTTTAGCGATGTCCATTTTTCTTTCTGGCTGATATTTTACCTGCAACTGTTTTTTTGTAATTTTTTCAACGATTTCTTTAACTTGATGAATTGAATACCCTTTGTTAAAACTGACGTTGAAAACGCCGGATGTTTCAGGTGTTTTGATTATCAATTCAAGGAGATTTATCATATCATCGATATAAATGAAATCCCGGACAATCTCTCCATCACCCCATATTTCCATTGTGGTGTCATTTAATATATGGGTTAGCATTGTCCTGATAAGCCCGAATCCATGTCGGAATGACTGCCCCGGTCCATAAAGATTTGATGGTCGAAGAATGGTAACATTTGTGTTATGTATATTTACAAAAACATTTAAAAAAGATTCGATCGTTACTTTTCCTGCGCCATAATACGATTTCGGCGAAAGAATTTGATTCTCAGTTAATGATTTTTCCGAAGATGGTAAATATATTGCGCCACCGGAAGATATAAATATAAAATTTTTTATATGGTCAGTTTTTTGTAAGTAGGTAAGGAATTGTATGGTGGGTAAAATATTATGTTCAACTTCAAAAACAGGACTCCTGGTTGAATCACCTGGCGTCGTTGCAGATGCAAGATGGAACACAATGTCACATTGCGGCAAAACTTTTTCTACAATGGATCGATCATCAAGTTTGCCGCTGTGAACATGAATATTGGGTGCCGAAAAATTAATTTTTTCAGGCGTCAGTATATGAATTATATACCCTTTTGAATATAATCGCCGGGTCAGCGCCTGGCCGATAAATCCGCCCCCGCCAAGAAGCAGGATCCTGTTATATCTCATATTAGTTCCGACATAAGTGTTTGATAAATATTGATATAGCGTGTCGCACAGTCGTCCCAGGTCCCAATGTTTTTAACAATCCAACGTTTGGCATTTTCTCCGATATTATTGTTTGTTATAGGATTTGATAGAAAAATAAGTGCTTGCTCTAATTCTTTCGGCGTTGAAACAATACAACCGGTTTGTTTGTCATCAATTATATCTATGTGCGCTTTAAGGGGGGAGGCAATAACTGGAAGTCCTGCAGCCATCGCTTCCAGCATGACCTGGGGGCGTCCTTCGTCATGAAGGCTCAGCGTTATTAATCCTGAAGATGTTGGAAACCACTTGGCATGGAGATCATCAGGGCTTACCGGGCCATGATATACTATCCAGTTTGGCACTTGAAGATTTTCCTGCATAGGCCCGAATAAATGTAATTCGAATGAATTTTTAAATAAATGTTTTCCCCACTCAAATAAAGTACCAATCTTTTTTTGAGTTAATCGCGTAATGACTAACCATTTATTTTTTTCACGATTTATTGGCTTTCTCTTAATATTAAACCACATTTTGTCAACGCCAAATGGTACCGAACGGATTTCTGCAATATCTCCGAATACCGGTTGAAGTTCTGAAACCATCCAATCAGCGTTTGGCGCAATGATACACTTTCTTTTACGAATCACATGCCGCAAAAAGAATTTCATCCCAGGAAATTTCAGGAAACCCAAATCACTTCCTAAAACACTTATAACTGTCGGTGTCGTTGAATGCCAAAGCGGAATAGCATTTTGGAGCCAGTTGATATGTGCTACATCAATATTTTTTTCACGTTTATAAAGCCGTTTGAGATAAAGAAGTAATTTGAAAACAGTATCCGCAGCAAATGGTCCTCTTGATCGTAAAAGATGGGCAATGCCGCCTTGAACCATTAATTGTTTTAACCATTCAGCTTCGGTTGCGATCGAAGTGTCTTTAACATTTTCAGGAAGGTCCCCTGGCGGTGCCCAAATATTTAAGCGAATGCAATCATTGTGACTGATAGCGGCTACAGTATTTGCAGTAAACCTTCCTCGCCAATCTTTATTGTCCGCAGGATATGATGTGCTTACAAATAAAACGGTGAATTTTTTTTTTTGCAAATTAAATCCTCAGGATAAGAGTATCGTTTTGAATTAATGAATATTAACACTGAATACAAGTTTTAATAAAGCTTTTTACGAGACTATCAATATTTAAAGGAAAGATTAAAGCGAAAAACAACAAAAGTATATTGTTTTTTTAAAGATTTTTATTTATATCTAAATTTATAACTTTCTGTTTTTAAATTAAATTAGATATATATCATTATTTTTTTATATCATTTTCATATATTATACATTGCTGTTTATGGTGTTTGCTGCCTGGCCCCGATATGCAATTCCATTGCGTCCGGTCTTTTATCTGTGCGCTTTGTGGACATTCGTTAATCTATCAAACTGGGTAAAGAAGCATCGGCCGTGATCGGTGGTTTGGCCAATTTTAATCACATGATGAACCAATAGCGTAGCGATAGGCCATCGCGCCTGCCGGAGATGCCGCTGAATCAGGATTTTAAAATTACAAATGGACATTAACGCAACAAATTGGAATTTTTTTTTAAAAACGATCGCCGATTCAATCAGTTTAACGCTTGATAGTAACATGATCGACCAAATGGCGATTTATGCATCTGAACTGATTGCCTGGAATAAAAAAATAAACCTGACCGCCATCACAGACCCGGCGGAAGTGGCTGAAAAGCACATGCTCGACGCACTGATTCCGTCAAAATTTATTCCGACAAATGCGGCTGTCATTGATGTCGGTACCGGGGGCGGTTTTCCGGGTATCCCCTTAAAAATTTTGATGCCGTCGTTGTCAGTCAATTTGGTTGACAGTTCCAGAAAAAAAATAAATTTTTTAAAGTATGTGATTCGAATTCTGAATTTAAAAAATATTTTCGCACACCAGTACCGGGTGGAAGACCTTTTAAATCATCCCGAGTTTGCCGGACAGTTTGATGTGGTCATCAGTCGGGCGTTTACATCTTTGGAAAGGTTTCTCGGTTTGGCGGTATCATTGATAACGCATGATGGATTTATTGTCGCCATGAAAGGGAAGGGCGTTCAAAAAGAAATTGATGAACTGAAGGCGAAAAAAATTAGGGAAAATGTTTATAAAATCAACGGCCACCCACTTACGTTTCAGGTTGAAAAATACAGGCTCCCCATTTCCGGGGATGAACGTTCTCTGGTGATGGCAAGAAAATATTTTGCTTGACTTCTTCTGGTGCTGAATTTATTTATTTTTTATAATTATTCATGTGCTTATTAAAAGCATAAAAGGGAACCCTGTGAAAATCAGGGACGGACCCGCCGCTGTAATTGGGGATGAACGTCGCTTAGGGTTCACGAAATAATAAGTTTACAATTTTGGGAGTTGAGGCGCCCGGCTGGCAAGGCGCGAGGAG